>CAYNIG010000284.1:0-6630 GCA_964396995.1 uncultured Saprospiraceae bacterium
GGACAAAGAAAGAATGGCAAATTAAAAAAAATTTTACTTAACCAGCTGACCCTAAATAATAAAAAAAAATGGTAAACTATTTATTTACTTATCGCTGAAAGCTCTTAATCCGGAGGATAAAAACTCATTTCTAATGAATTTTTCGGGTTAATTTCATTTGGTACTTTGCAGATATGTATTCAAATCTTCGGGAGTATCAATATCAAAAATTCCATTTTCAAAATCGACTAATGCCACTTTACCTGAATTTTCGTTTATAATTTTACCGGCTCCTTTGTCTCCGGTAAGTTTTAGTAATTCGGGAAATAACGATTTGTGAAAGATGGCCGGGGTTCCAATTACATCCCGGTATCGACTGGCCACAATAAATCGTGAAGTATTTTGAAATTTGGTAAGGAGATTTTCCAACATTTTTTTATTGAGATAGGGTTGATCACATACTAAAAACATCAAGCCTTCAAGATCTTCCTTTTTAGTCAATGCATCCACCGCAGCTAGTATAGATGATGAAATGCCCCTTTGCCATTCGTGATTTATAATGATGGGGATACCAATCTCTTTAATTTCTGATTGAATATTTTTATGATGGGAGCCAAGAACCATTAATTTTTGTTTGCAATTCAGCGACATCACCAGTTCGCTGATTTTTTGAATTAATGAAACGCCATCTGCACCTCTTATTAACTGTTTTGGACTACCCAATCGGCTAGATCCTCCTGCGGCTAATATTATTACACCGACATTGATCATGGAATGTGTTGATCCTGGTTTTGGGATGAAGAGGTTATTTTTAAACCTTCTCTTGAATGAATAAATTCACCGGTATCTCTCAAGCGTTTAGGTTTACTATTGGTCAATACGGACTGGATTTCAGACATGATGGATAAGGCTATCTCTTCAGGTGTATTCGCCCCAAGGTCTAATCCGGTAGGTCCAAAGATTTTAGCCATTTGTGTATCTGTGATGGGAATACCATTTTCTTTAAGTTCATTAATCATCCGATCCAGTTTTTTCTTTGGCCCCAATAAACCAATATAAGGCACATCGATATCAAGTAAAGCCCGCAACATGGCCAGATCGTAATGGTAATTATGTGTCATCAGTACAAAGGCAGTACGAGGATCTATATGGATTTGATCCAGTACTTTTTCCGGTTTGGCCACTACGATACTGCAGGCAGAAGCAAAGCGTTCTTGAGTAGCATAGTTGGCCCTTCCGTCAATGATATGCGGTTCCCATCCAAGTACATTAGCCATTTCCAGTAATGGAAGTGCATCATTGCCGCCACCAATAATCATCAATGAAACGGGTAAATCGATATACTCAATGAAAGCAGTGATTTTTCCGTCGGGCATTGAATATTCTTTAAACGAAGATTTTTTATTGATCAATGAAAGATGCATATCCTCTGTAAATCCCTGAGGTAATGAATTCAGATCACCTGTTAATTCACGATTTTTTCTAAAAAGCAGACAAGTGCCGGGTTGGGGGCCTTTACGATCCTGTAAATTAAAAACAGTAAGTAAAATGGATTCAATCCTTTTAGAAACCAATTCTTTCAAAAGGTGGATTGGGTTTACTATTTTTTCAGGATTGATAGGCTCTATCAATACCTGTATGATACCATTACAGCCCAATCCAACTCCAAATTTGGCATCGTCATCATCCATGGTATCGTATGTGACCAGCATGGCTCTGTTTTGCGCTATTACATGAAGAGCTTTTCTCAATGCATCCCCTTCCAGGCAGCCACCGCTGATAGCACCGGTAAGTAATCCATCTTCCTCTACGAGCATACGTGCCCCCGGGCGTCTGTACGAAGATCCTTCCAGGTGGACCACCGTAGCCAAAGCACATTTTTTATTGGTATGGCTTATTTCTTTGTACCTGCTGAGGATGGATTTTATTTCTTTCACATGCGCTAAGTTAAAGTAAACAAAGAATTGTTGGGGGAAGTACGCGATACTACTACTTAAGTATTTTAGGACAGGGTAATGGGTTGAAAAAATACATGAGCCCGATGGAAATCATGCCAAATCCATCCGTTTCTCTTTTGTCTCCTCTTTGCCTGCCGGGTTCTACTGTTTGAGATAAGGATCGATTGCTTAATATAGAGCTCAGGGGGTCCCGGCCCGAAAGTTGACTTCCATCCGGATATACGCTGCTCACATCATCTATATAATCAGTAAAAGTAGTGCGGGCACTAATTTCTACATTCAGGCTCCACGATGGACTGAGGTCATATTTAAAACCCATGCCATACAATAATGCCGGTTGAATCAGTGGATATTCTTTACCTATTGTCTGGCCTTCTGTACCCAATGGTTGCAATCGCACTACACTACCATTGTACCGGGTGCGTGGATCAAACCTAAAGCCACTGGCTCCTGCAAATAAATAGGGTGTACTGTACCTGATTTTATCTCCGTGTTTGTAGGGGAAAAAATTGAATTCAATTTGGCCACCCAGTTCTAACAAAGTGGTGAAAAAACTTAAGTTACGATCCCGCTCAAAAGCGTTGCTGGATTTCAGGTCATCTCCGGCTAATCCCAAAGCACTTGCTTTTGCCATCATCGATATGCGCTGATTAAAGTTATATCGCAGAGCAACACTGCCTTGCGGCCTCGGCTTGTCTATCTGATACGTGGTATTGAGATCTCCAAAATAGTGAGCTGCCCCCAGCCATGCACCTGCTTCAAATCCTTTCATAGGCTGAGCCTGAATGGAAATCCATCCACAAACTATATAAAGTACAGATCTGATTCTCCGCATAAAGGGGGTAAAAGTACTAATTTGACATAGAAACGAATTAGTCAATCATATCTGTATTCAAACGAAATGCCAGACAGTCATAATTATTTCTTAAAGAAGAATTTATGTGGATCCAGTGTATAAACTGTGTTGTATCTGTGGAGCCAGCTCGGGCTCCTATCGAATTTGGCAATTTTTTGATTTCAACTGAATCGGGACCACAGCATAGTCAGGTTACATTAATTAAAAATTCAATTATCAATCCCTGGCAAACAATGAGATGAATTACCATCATATAATGGAAGTAATTCATCTCTTTGTTTGCCCAATTTTGAGCAAAACCGTTTTTAATGTAGTACGATTACTCTGTAATCGATTGGAGCCTCTCTGACTCCCATCGAGAATGGCATTTTTTTGATTTCAACTGAATCGGGACCACAGCGTGGTCAGATTACATTATATAAGAATTCAATTATCAATCCCAATTTTGAGCAAAACTGTTTTTAATGTAGTACGATTACTCTGGAATCGATTGGAGCCCCCCGGACTCCTATGGTTATTTTATTATAAACTAGAAGTATCTGATGATTTCAACTGATTACTTGCAAGCTTTATCAATTGAAATTCGTTATAGCCCAGTAGTTACTTGCTAAAAATCCACTTTGCTATCTCTTTGTAACTTGCTTTTTTGCCATACATCAGTATACCTGTACGATAAATTTTAGCAGCCAATTTTGCTAATAAGTAACAGGATAATATTAAAATTCCTACTGAGGTCAAGGTTTGCCAGAGCGGTGGGTCAAATGCTAACCGGGTAGCCATTACTATAGGTGCAAAAAATGGGATAAAGGAAGATATTACAGCCAGCTGTGAATGTGGAGCACGAATGGCTGCAATGGCAATGTACAGTCCCATCACGATAATCAAGGTGATAGGCATGATCAGCTGTTGAGACTCTGCCTGGTCATCACCTACGGCGCTGCCAATAGCTGCACATAATGCGGCATATAGAAAATAACCGAGCACAAACAGAATTAAAAACATGGGGATGATAAAAAACCAATTTACCTGGCCCAGCTCCATCATGATTGTATTAAATCTCATATCTGATGCTTGTTTTAAAGCCTCTTCTGTACCTTGTGTCTGGATCATTTGAGGCTTGAATACATTTTTACCAAAAAAAGCACTGGTAATGATCCCTGCCAAAGGCATAAAAATTAGCCATATTAATAATTGGGTAAGTCCTACCAGGCCGACACCTATGATTTTACCCATCATGAGCTCTATAGGTTTGACCGAGGATAACATTACCTCCACTATTCGGGTCATTTTCTCTTCCATTACACTGCGCATAACCATCATACCCTGGGAAAGAACAAATATATACATCAGTAGCATCATTATTCCACCCAGGATTGCACCTACTACATTGGAAGCCTGAGTTTGTTTTTTGTCTTGTTTAAATACAGCACTGGGATCCAGGTCCACATCTACATTCAGATTGTTTATTTCATCGTTGCTGATATTGAGTTTATTGAGTTTATAGTTGCGGTAAATTTTAGACAGCGTGGATTCTATGCTGCCACTCGTGTTGATATCCAGTTTTTCGTCAGTATGGATTTTGATCTTAAAATCAATTTGTTTTAAATCGGAGGGTGGTACCAGCTCTACTACCGCCTGGTAATTACCCGCTTCCATTTCTTTTTTCAATTCTGAAAAAGGTAAATCAGTATAGGTATAGTTTATACTATTCGATGTAGTAAATAAAGAGTCGGTAGTCATGTGTTGTGGGTCGGACACAGCTACCTTAAGGTTTGTCACTGTATTTTTACTCATGATAAATCCCACAATTACACTAAAAAATATAATTCCAATAGGTACCAGTAAGGTAAGCAGGATAAAAGATTTTTTAAATACCCGGGTAGTGTATTCGCGTTTTATGATTAGCCAAAGTTTGTTCATAATTGATTTGATTTTTCTACGGTTTGAATAAAAATATCATTGATGCTGGGGAAGATCTCTTCGAAGGAAGTGACATGTATATTCTGATCTAAGAAATACCGGAGCAGATCTTCGGAGGTTACATTTTGATTGGGATAAAACTCCACTTTTTTTCCAATGCGATTTGATTCATTGAATTGAGAAGGGAAGCTAATGGGAAGATCCCCCTCGGAGATCAACCTGAACAAATGTTTTCGATTTGACTTTCTTATTTCCTCTACATTGCCTTCCAGTACATTTTGCCCTTTATTTATGAGCACCATACGCTCGCAAATCTCTTCTACCTGTTCCATTCTATGAGTGGAAAATATGATCGTTGTGCCCAAGGATTGTAACCTGGAGATTTCATCTTTTATCATATTGGTACTGATGGGATCCAGTCCTGAAAAAGGTTCGTCCAATATCAATATTTCCGGTTTGTGTATTACAGTAGCGATGAACTGAGCTTTTTGAGTCATGCCTTTAGAGAGTTCTTCTACTTTTTTGGTATACCATGTTTTCATTTCCAGGCGCTCTATCCAGTATTTGAGCTCTTCTCTTGCTTTTTTTTCGGGCATGCCTTTGAGTTGGGCGAGGTACATAAGGTGATCCCAAACCGTCATTTTCTTGTATAATCCCCGTTCCTCAGGCATATATCCAATTTCCTGGGGTATGGTATTATTTACGCGTTTGCCCCTGATGAAGATATCACCACTATCGGGGTGTGTGATGCCGGTGATCATACGGATAGTGGTAGTCTTACCTGCGCCATTAGGGCCCAGCAATCCATAGATGCAGGCCTCAGGTACAGAAAAACTCACCCTGTCTACAGCCTTATAATTTTGGTAGGTCTTCGACACGAGGTCGAGAGTAAGTATGGACATATTTAGTATAGCTTAAGTGATCTCAAAGATGGGCAAGTAAAATGAATTCTTAAAATTCAATTAGACGAAGGAGGCAAAATGGACGATTACGATCGTTTATTTCAGGCTTCTGATCACTTTACAGGGATTGCCTGCGGCAAAAACATCATCGGGAATATCCTTAGTCACAACAGATCCGGCACCTATTATAGTGCGATGGCCGATAGTCACCCCCGGGCAAATAGTAACATTCCCACCAACCCATACATCTTCGCCAATCCTGATCGGCTTGGCATATTCCTTGCCTGCAGAACGCTCAATATGATCTATTGGGTGGGTGGCAGTATAGATTTGCACTGATGGGCCAAACATAGATTTGCTCCCGATAGTCACCGGGCATACATCGAGCACCACGCAGTTAAAGTTGAAAAATACCCGCTCACCAACTATCATATTATAACCATAGTCGCAATAAAATGGAGGTTGTAACCAGAGCGGATGACCGGCATGAGGTATCAGCTCCTTTAATATTCTTTGCCTGTTTTCTTCATCATCTTCCCGGCTATCATTTAGTTCTTTTATCAATAGCCTGGTCCGGACCCGGTCTGCTGCTAATTCTTTATCGAGTGGATCATACAATTCACCATTGATCATTTTTTGTTTTTCGGATTTCATACGGGATGAAGGTAAAGGGAATGCGGATTATTTTTAAAATAAGCTGATAATTACTTTTGTAAGTATGGGATTGAAAATGACATTAGAAGAATTACTAGAAATGGCATTTGGCTAAAACAAGTAAAGTTTGGTTTAAACTTGAATTTCCACACAAAGATTCCATAGCACAAGAAATCGTAGCTAGGTCCATTTCTATGGGAGGTATAATTTTAATTGGTATTGCTGTTGTCACCGGGCAAATAATTGGCCTTTTGCCTGAACAAAATAGAAGAATACGATAGACAAATATCACAGATATCAGATACCATAAAACCAACTGTTTACATTACGACGGAGGTCGTGAAATCAAATAACAAGTTTG
>CAYNIG010000285.1:0-6616 GCA_964396995.1 uncultured Saprospiraceae bacterium
CTTCTGTGGATGAGGGGGTGGGTAAAGTGCTTGATTTTTTGAAAGAGAATGATCTCGAAAAAAATACGATCGTAATCTACACTTCAGATCAGGGCTTTTACCTGGGTGAGCATGGTTGGTTTGATAAACGATTTATTTATGATCAGTCTTTTAAAACACCACTATTGGTAAGATGGCCAGCTGTAATAAAAGCTGGAAGCCGGAACACCAAGATGGTACAAAACCTGGATTTTGCCCAGACTATATTGGAAGCTGCTGGCGTAAAGGCACCACTGGATATGCAGGGAGAAAGTCTTGTCCCTTTATTTAAAGGTAAGGGAGAAAAATTCAGAGATGCTGCTTACTACCATTATTATGAATATCCAAGTGTACATATGGTAAAGCGGCATTATGGTATTGTTACAGAAAAATACAAACTCATTCATTTTTATTATGATATTGACGAATGGGAATTATATGACCGTGAAAAGGATAAAGAAGAGATGAAAAATGTTTATGACGATCCTGCCTATACCAACATTAAAAAAGAGTTGCATGCAAAATTGTCTAATCTGCGGATAAAGTACAAAGATTCCGATGCTCTCGACAAAATGTATATAGCAAAATACGATCAATTGATCCGGGAAGGGCGTATATTCAGGTAAAAAAAAATTTGAATTTTAAATAGGGTACAAAGGGTAGTTTACCCCGCAGGGTAGTGAATTTGGGCTAGGTTGATATTAAATTTGCTGTTGATAAGTCATCTGGTTAATCCTTAAAATTCTTAGAAATGAGTTTAAAAATCAAATGCATATCCGTATTGTTTTTGTTAATATTAAATGTGTATATCCTATTTGGCCAAGGCCGTAAGGATTTTAATTTTAAATTTGATGGTGTCGATCGCCATTTTGTACTGGCGGTACCTACTGGGACGGTACCCGCAGGAGGATATCCGATGGTGATGATGTTACATGGTACAACCGGGGATGGAGATAAATTTTATACTATTTCAGGTTGGAAAGAATTGGGTGAAAAAGAAAAATTTATTTCTGTATATCCGAGCTCCCTGGAGTATTGTTTTATAGGTACCCAGGGATTCAAAAATGTCACCTCAAAATGGAATAATGGAGAAGCACAAAGTGTAAAATGCCCCAACCTGGTGCAGGACTTTAAGGATGATGTGAAGTTTTTACGCAAAGTAGTAGATACGCTAAAGAGATTGTATACTATAAATAATTCAAAAATATATATTTCAGGATTCTCAAACGGATCGGTTATGGCTAATAAGTTAGCCATTGAAATGTCAGATGTATTTGCAGCTGCCGCCAGTTGCAGTGGACTGATGTCATCATTGGATTCAGCCAAACCGAGAAGGTATATTCCCATCTGGCAGACTATTGGGACGCAAGACGCCTTTCTGATTGAAAGCTATGGCAGGCCACTTCCATTTAATGATTCTTTGAATAATTATATTTCGGGATTTACCAATGTATTCAGAGGTGTGGAAAACCTGGCAAATAAATACCAATTGAATAAAACAAACATTACATATACATATATATATGATCAGCCGAATGCAAATAGCCAGAAAAACTATTTATATTATACTTTTATTAAGGATATGGAACATGTATTTCCTAATGGCATCAATTATCCATTATCTGCACCTGTGCTGTATTGGGAGTTTTTTAAACAAGCATCGACAATCAGTACTCCGGTTCAATCTTTGCAAATCAAATCGGATCTGCAATTATTCCCCAATCCGGCGAATACAGTCCTTAATTTTAAGCCTAACGACATTCAAATTCACTCAAATGGTATTGTGTTGATATACGATTTCCTTGGCAAAATACAATTGAGAACCAGAGTTAGTGCTGATTTGAGTCAAATCAATATCTCTTCTCTCTCTCCCGGAATTTACAAATTGCAAATTCCCACTAAGGAAGGAATTATTCTAAAGAGTTTTATTAAAGTATGATCGGGAGATTTTAATATAAATAATAATAATTGATTATTCTATGATAGTGTGGCTTGGCATTTATTCATGTTTTCAGAACTGTCCTTACCAAAATCAACCTAAGCAGCGCTATCCACGGAAGGCCATGCATGAACGTATCTAGCCAGTCAATGGTTTTCATTCCTTCTGCTCCTCCCCAAATCCATTTTAATTTTCCCCATATATGAGGTTCGGGTAAAAAAGGCGCCAACCCAATGGTAAGACAGGCCACAAGGATCAAACCTGGATTATTTAAAATTGATTTCATTGGACTAAAGTAGTGCAAATTAATATTTTAATTTTAAGATGAAAATATCTATTTCCTTTAGTTGTTGCAGATTAGTCTGGTGTTTTATGCAATTTAAATGCGTTAGGTGATTCAAACCATAATCAAACGATTATCTGGAATTGGATCAAAAGTAGGTGACTCTGAAGGCCTGATATTGATATGAAATAATTAAAACTATAGGTGACTAGAATATGGTGGTATCCGGAGTACTCAACATACTTGTTGATGATGTTGAAGAAAGTATAATTAAGTTGTTTTAATTGGGTATCCAAACTGGTATACCAGTTAAAAGGTAAAGGGCAATGAACATTTGGTCGGTAATAAATAAAAAAAATGGACTTCCATGAAAAATTCATTAATAAATAGGCACGGATGAACTGTTATATTTGTTTGATGTTTTAAAAGCTGATTTGCACTTATGCTTACCAACCTGGAAACTGAATTTTTAAATACATACGGATATCTTGACCTGGGAGTGTTGTTATCAACAAGGCAAGTAAAGCAAGTGAATGATCGCCTGGCCGAATTGTTGGAGAGAGAAGGAGACCATGCCGGAGCAGAACTGGCCGAATCTAAATATATTCGACACCCTAAAGAAGTAGGGGCGGACAGGTTGGCAGACCTGGTGAATAAAGGATCGGTCTTTGATTTGTTTTATACACATCCTAAAGTATTAGCAGGAATTGCGTCGGTTTTAGGGAACGAATTCAAACTTTCATCATTAAATTATCGGGCAGCAAAGCCAGGCATGGGTCATCAGAAACTTCACGTAGATTGGCGCAATACGGTGGTGCATGGCGATTATAAAGTATGCAATAGCATCTGGCTGTTGGATGATTTTACACCTTTAAATGGCTCCACACGAATAGTACCTAATTCTCATAAATGGGATGTATTGCCGGACCAGGTGATGACTGACGCAAATGAAACGCATCCGGATGAAATTAGAATAATAGCTCCGGCCGGATCTGTTTTTATTTTTAATTCACATGTTTGGCATGGTGGCACTACCAATCATACTAATCAAGACAGGCGAAGTATACACAGTTATTTTTGTACCCGTGATCAACCCCAACAAATTGATCAAAAAAGGTATATTACACAAGAAACCCTAAACAGGGTGGGGGAGCTCGGAAAATATATTTTGGATGTATAATATGGAAGTGCTTCTGATCGCTATCATAGGTGTTTATTATTAGATTTTTGGATTTTATATTCTAAATATTTCTGGTTATTTGCACAGTTTCTTACCTTGACCTGTAAATGGATCCTATACTAATATTACTGGCAGGGATGGCTATTGTATTGGGAGGCATTATTTTACTAAAGCTTCACCCTTTTCTTTCATTGTTACTGGCGGCTGTGGTGGTAGCTTGCCTCACCTCCGCCGAATCATTAGGATCGTATTATATTTCAAAGGGTATGTCTGAAGCAAGTGCTTTAGTACAGGTAAATAAAAGCATAGGCGAACGTATTGCCACCGAATTTGGTAATACCTGTACCAAAATAGGAATACTGATTGCCATGGCTGCAATCATTGGAAAATCAATGCTGGAAAGTGGAGCCGCAGAAAAAATAGTACGGGCCATGCTCAGCATTACTGGAATCAAACAGGCACCCGTTGGATTTATTCTGAGCAGCTTTTTTCTTACCATACCTGTTTTTATAGACACCGTATTGTTTTTGATGATGCCTTTAGCCAAAGCAATGAGTTTGCGTTTAAATAAAAACTATTTATTGCTCGTACTTTGTGTGATTGCCGGTGGGGTGATGGCCAATTCGTATGTGCCTCCTTCTCCGGGGCCTTTGATTTTAGTTGGTGCCTTTGGTGTTTCTATAGGATTGCTGATGATCTGCGGTATCCTGCTGGGATTATGTACCATTACTATTGGTTTTTTTATTGCAAAATATTTAAATGCACGATTTAATATTCCTCTTAGAGATTCGCCTGATGCTAGATTGGCTGACATCAAGGCAATCGCTGAAAAAAATGATGCTGAATTGCCATCCTTATTTCTGGCTTTAATACCAGCGGCATTTCCATTGGTTACCATATGCATTCGATCTGCCTATGATGCATTTCATAAAACAGGTGAGCCATTTTCTTCCAATGTAATCATGAATAAGGTATCGGACATCGTTTTGTTTTTTGGTGATAAAAACATTGCCATTTTTACCGGTGCTATTCTCTCACTAATTGTATTATTACTTCAAAAGAAGAACGAAAAAGATAAGCTGACTGCATTTGTACAATCTGCCCTGATGACGGGTGGAGGTATTATATTGATTACTGCTGCAGGTGGGGCATTTGGTGGTATGTTGCAGCAATCTGGAATCAGTACGCGCATAGCTGATCTTACTAAGGATTATCAAATGGCATTGATTCCCCTTGCTTTTTTAATTACCGCAATAGTAAGGACTGCTCAGGGTTCAGCTACTGTAGCTTTAATTACTGCATCGGGCATTTTATCGGGTATGGCTCAACACTCCAATCTTGAATTTCATCCTGTATATTTATGTCTCGCGATAGGCAGTGGGGCAAAACTGATACCCTGGATGAATGACGCGGGATTTTGGATAATGTGCAAGACCAGTAACCTTACTGAGCAAGAAGCACTTAAAACCATCGCTCCAATGCAAAGCCTCATGGGTATTTCCGGAATGATCCTTACAGTGATTGCTGCCAAATTATTTCCCCTTATCTGAATTGGCTTATATGAATATAAAATATGATACCAACCCTGTAATTAGAATTGATCCCTTGGATAATGTAGCTGTCGTAGCAGGTGCAGGGGGTCTTAAAAAGGGAGCAATGATTATGGGTGGTCTGTTGCTGAGAGAGGATATTCCCATGGGACATAAAATTGCCCTTACCCCTCTAAACACACGGGATGCTATTTTGCGCTATGGCCAGATTATTGGGTATGCAAAAGAAGAAATAATGGCGGGTAGCTGGGTCAATGAAACCAATATGTCGATGCCCGCACCGCCTGTATTGGATGAAATTAGGTATCATTCAGTTAAAAGGAATAAACCTCAACCCCTTGAAGGCTATTCTTTTTTAGGATATAAAAACGATGATGGCACTGCAGGTACAAAGAATGTATTGGGCATCACGACCAGTGTGCAGTGTGTAGCCGGTGTCACTGATTTTATCTGTAATAAGATTAAAAATGAATTATTGCCCCTGTATCCTCATGTGGATGATGTGGTAGCGTTTAACCATCACTATGGCTGTGGCATTGCCATAGATGCTCCTGCTGCTATTATTCCCATCCGCACTATAAAGCATATTGCGCAAAATCCAAATTTTGGCGGAGAAATAATGGTAATTGGATTAGGTTGTGAAAAACTTAGACCAGAAAGATTAGTTGATAATGGACAGGGAGTAGCGAAGCATTCAATATTGTATTTACAAGATGAGTCGTTTTATGGTTTTGAACAAATGCTTGAAGGAATCATGCAGATGGCAAAATCACATTTAGAAAAATTAAATAAACGTTCACGGGAAAGATGTGCTGCAGCCGATTTGGTGGTTGGTATGCAATGCGGAGGTAGTGATGCATTTTCAGGCCTAACCGGGAATCCAGTTGCCGGATATACTGCAGATCTGATCATCAGATCCGGAGGTACCGTATTATTTTCTGAAGTAACAGAAGTAAGAGACGCCATTCATTTATTGATACCTCGCGCTGAGGATGAAGCAATAGCCAATGCTTTAAAAAAAGAAATGGAATGGTATGATACTTATCTGAAGCAAGGCCTTGTCGACAGATCCGCTAATACTACCCCGGGAAATAAAGGTGGAGGAATAAGTAATATTGTGGAAAAAGCGATGGGTTCAGTGGTTAAGTCTGGTACCAGCCCAATAGTTGATGTGATTCCACCGGGTGAGAAAGTAAAAAAGAAGGGATTAAATTTTGTAGCCACTCCTGCCAGTGATTTTGTATGTGGTACTTTACAATTGGCAGCCGGAATGAATATGCATGTATTTATTACTGGCAGAGGTACTCCATATGGACTCAATATGGTGCCGGTGATCAAGATCAGTTCAAATTCAAAACTGGCCAATAGATGGTATGATTTAATTGATTTTGATGCAGGGCCTTTAGCTTATGGAATTAAAACTATTGAAGAATTGGGTTGGGAATTATTTCAGCTGATCCTGGATGTTGCAAGCGGGGAAAAAAAAGTGGCTACTGATAAAATTGGGCTTTATAATGATTTGGTCTTGTTCAATCCCGGGCCTTTGACTTGAAATATAAAAGTGGGTAAGTATGGATTGGTATTAATCAGAATTGAAAATAGTATTGGTAATTGAATTAGAAAAAATAAAATATTCTTTAGAAAAC
>CAYNIG010000286.1:0-6568 GCA_964396995.1 uncultured Saprospiraceae bacterium
TAGTATTGTATTTTTTATTTACACTTTGTATAGCGTCCTTTTGAACCATAACTTGTTTTTGACCGCCTATATTTACCACGGTAACCATCTCTTTAGTAGAGTCAAAATAAAAAACATTCATTTTCATACCTTGTTGATCACTTTGAGATTTGGCTTTGGTATCGCTTATATAAAACAGTACCTTGTTTTTCATCGCTGCCCTTCCGGACATACTTACTTCTACTTCTTGCTCGAGAATAAGAGTAAATCCCGATGTTTGAGCATCGACTTCCCGCATATTTACTATGCATATTAATGACCATAATATTCTTTTCATTTCCATTTTAGTTTATAATTTATTTTAATGAGGAGCTTACTGTTTATTTTTGAGATAGGTTATCGCTCGGTCTAATATGACATCTCTTTCCTTGATAATATCTTCAATATCAGGCTCTGATTCAATATCCGGAAGAATACCGATGCCCACAAACTTCCTGCCATCGGGGTAGGTGTCGTTTTTGGTACAAATAAAAAAAGATCCACCATCGGGGATTCGAAATCCCAGCCGCTGACCAGAACTGCCGGAGGTTTTTTGGCCTATCCGTATAGCCCTGTCCTTTATTCCTTCCAGCATAATTAAAAAATCTTCACCAGCTGAAACAGTGTAAGGGCCGGTGAGTACTGCCAGGGGCATTCTCAATCTGTTTTGTGGATCTGATTTATTCTCAAACTTCATAGTGCCCCCTTCCAACCAACTCTCGTTTTTATAATGGCTTACGTACGTTTTCTCCTCCTCATCAAGTGTTTTTGAGTTTCTGAGATTGTATCCATTGGACTTAAAATAGGAGTTGCTGATTCGCGTTTTCCATTTACTTCCAATCAGTGTATCCTCATCAGTGAAGTAGCTTAGGATTTCAGCTCCGATATTGGTATTGCCCCCTTCATTTTTACGGAGGTCTATGATTAAAGATTTTGCCTTTTTTAATTCAGGTAAGCATGTCTTAAATACCTTTACTACTGTATCTTTAGCAAAAGTATTCAAAGCGAGATAAGCGATATCATTACCAACCCAATTAAAAAGTATGTCATTTCTGATAGGGTATGGAGGATAGTTTTTACCCTCATCTGCCGGCTCGCTGGTCAAAGTCAATATTAAATTGAAAACCTTTCCATCTGGTTTTTTAAATTTTACATTCCATTGATAGGGTTTCCCTGCATTTACTAACCCCCTGAACATTTCGGGCACTCCAAAATACCAAAGGGATTGTTCTGTTGAAGCAGCTATGTATGGAAATACACTTTGTTCCAGGTATTGTATTACCGGCATATTATTCACTTCAATAATTTCTGTACCCAAAGGAATGGTATTGGTCATTTCTTTGCTCCCTACCCGGGTAATGTAAATGCGTTTATTTATGCTTTCCGGGTAAAATCTTAATTGGTTATTAAAACTGTACCTTTTATAATGTAGAAAGACATCATTAAAGTGATACATGAGGGTATGCCCATCTTTTAGGGAACAAATAAACCGTTCCAGCAACCGGTAATATTCGTATTTGGTTTTTGATGCCAACACCTTTGGAATGTAAGCCTGGTACAAACTATCCCAATTCAAAAAAGGTACATTCTCAAAAAATGCAAAATTCTCGCTCACCTCTTTCCATATTTTTGAAAGCGTATATATTTTCCGATCGGGAGATAAATCGGTATTCCAATCCTGGGCTGAAACGATACTACTAATGAATAAAATGACAATTAAAAACAGAGCCTTCATACAACTACTCATTTTTTATTTTATTTAATGCGAATTCTAACACAGCATCTCTTCCATGTCTTATATCTTCGATACTATTTTTTATTATGTAATCCGGTATAATGCCTTTGGTATTGAATTGCTGTCCTTTCTGCGTGATCACATTCATACCCGTCAAAGGCGTAAATAATCCTCCTAATAAAAATAAAGTATTCGTATTTCCGGTACTTCCGGCTGTAGGTTCTCCCACTATTGATGCCAAATTGCAATTTTTTATTATTCCCAATATATCCTCAGCATAACTCATAGCCCCTCCGCCGGTAAGAAAATATATTTTGCACGTAAGTAAGGGTGGCTTTGGATAAATGACCGAAGCGGAGTCTTTCAAATAATATAGGTTTTTTCTATCAGGATAGCTGATCACCGGAATTCCGGTACGCATCCACTCTACCGGCTTGGGTGTAAGATGTGAAATAAATTGTATCGTTTGCCATTTGGGATAGGATCTTACATCTACTATCAGCCCTTTTGCATGCGTCAATAATGGAATTTTTTCAATTAATTCATCAAAAGAAATTTGATTTAAATTTAGGTAATAGATTCCATGACTTATTTCATTAAATGATTTTCGCGTATTGGAAGCTGAAATTTTCTTTCCATATTCAAATTCACTTAAATTTCGTGGAAGTGAAGTTTTAAATACGGTACCATCTGCTCGTTTTATATCTATTCTTAATACGGTCTCCTTTTTTCCTGCCAAGCTTTCATTTATCGCCATATAGTTTTTCCTGCTTTCTGTAGCCCCAACCACACGATCCTTTATTAAGCTCCAATAGTTAGAACTACTTTTGTGGTCTATTTTTGTAACGATATCGCCTTTATTTAAATTGAGAGTTGAATCTAAAATTTGGGTGATTACTAGTTTTTTTTGAATCCACTCCCATTTTACAGGAGGATAGTATAAAGGAGCTACCAGACCAGAATAATATATCGTGGCATGACTGTCCTTCAGCGGATTAAGCATTCGGGCAAGTGTGGTCCGGTGATCTTGAAGTGTTTTATCGTAGATTGAAGCTTTTATAGCGTGCCTAAGACAGCTATCCCAATCCAATTTCAGATAGTGAAGAGCCGGAGAAAAATGCTGGACTGAATTCCAAAGTAGGATTACGTTGGCCAATCTGGTATATACATTTTCCGATACCATGGATTCAGTACGAATGTTTTTTAATTCATGGAGTATAAAATCCAACTTATGTTGATCTGGTAAGGGATAAGTATGCGCAAGGTCGCCTGTCAATACTAAAGGAAAATGAATCTTAAGTCCACTGCCAATGTTCTCAGTACACCAGGCTTGATCTGATACCTGTGTGGGATATAAGGGCGAAATACTGGTGAGCCTGCCCGTGGTTCGTTCAATTATAACATAAGAATGGTGGGTTGATTTAGTCAGTCGTATAATTTGATTGTCACCGTATGGTCTCCACTTCAATTTAAATAGACTATCATTTAGTTCATTAAAACCGGAACGAAAACCATTTATCCACTTATTTCTGTCTTTTATGTTTACTTGAATGTCATGAATTAATATTCCACCTGCCAAACCAATGGATTGTACTGTGAGTGATACTTTCTCTAAAGAGTCTGGTAATATGGTAGTGATAGTATGTTCAGTCCATTGCAAATTAGAAATACCTTGTCCCTGAGTAGATATTTGTCTGATTGGTTTGTTGTATTCTTTGATAGTCAGTATAAGAGCTGGAGCTCCGTTGTAAATATCCGTTGCTTTCAATTGCACAGATAAATTAATTTCTTTACCTCTTAATTCATCTTTATTTAAATCCTGCCTTATCCCTGAATAATCATTTGAACTGCCAGGTAATACCCTGGCCGGTCTGTTTATTCTCATACTTTTGTAATGCTTTCCTACGCTCCCTTGTCCATCACCGAGATGCTGCCAAAATACACGAAACTTAGAATTGGCCTGAGTAATATTCATTTTGTATTTATTTTCATTAAGGTGTTTAGGGAAAAAATGAACTGCAGGTGCCAAGAATGAAATCAGGGTATCCAGGCAGGATCGCATATCGCAACTGGAAAGTGATTTTTGAACGGAATAGAAGGCAAATCGATTCCAATCTAATTCAGACAGTTCATCACCGGGATAAAAATATTTTACATAGCCATATGTTTTCGCAAGCGTAAATATATTATTGATGGAATCCTGTAGTGATAAGGGCTTTAAACTGGTTTTTCCTGTATAATGGGAATATGGGTATAAGCTATAGAATAGCACTATATTAAAAAATAAAGTATTTATGATTCGAAGCTTCATTTTATAAACCAGTTTAATACCTTGTGTATACTCTTAATCCAACCATCGACACCCGGTGGTGCATTCACCTCTTTAAATGAATGATCGGCTCCGGGAACCATCTCCAACTGTACACTTTTATTTTTAGACATTAAGGTAGCATACAAAATCACTGCTGACTCCGGATACACGTGCTGATCTGCATCACCCTGTATTATAAAAATATGGCCTGAATAATCTTGCAATTGTTCACTTACAGAAGTCGATAAAAAAGAAGACCAGCGCAAATAAGTGAATCCCCAAAATTTATTGGTTATCGAATTCGGTTCCTTCATGATATTTTTCCAGGTGCTTACGAGTGAATCAATCCTTATTGGTGAGGAGGACAAGTGAGCAGTATTGAAATACACCCCCTGATCAGCAAATTTGTATAAAGAATACAGTTGGCTAGGCCCTTCTCCTGCCAAAATACCAACATGAGAAATCCGGGTCTTATTGTTTTTTACAACCACAGCGGCGACCAGGCCACCTTCTGAATGTCCTGCCACCAGGATCCTGGATGTATCTATTAATTCACTTTGGATAATAATCTGAAGAGCTTGTTGTATCGTATTGCTCCATGTGGTAAGCGAGAATTGCTGATCAAATTTTAAATTTACCGCTGCTGTATCTAAATATCTGACACCGGGTTTTTCGATTATCAGTAGTTTAGCTCTTCCTTTTACTGCTTCATTCCATGAAATATGCCCATACCTGGGTACTATTCTTTGATTTGCATCAATTCCAAATAAAGAGTTATTGCCCGAACCTTGTATAAACACCAGCAGTGGCAATTTCATTTTTGAATCATACTCGGACAGGTAACATGTGCCGGTATCTCCATTTTGATGATTTGCAAATTGATATTGAATATAAGGCTGACCTGGAACTTTTGATTTAGAAATGATTTGAGATCTTAATAGATTACTATAAAAGATTAATCCGATGAGTAAAATATTTATCAATAAAATTGTTGATTGTTTACGGCCAAAGAACATTATATCATTTTATACATTAATTATTACTTAAATACTGTATTGAACCAGGGAAAACCATTTTAATTTCATAGTGATGCTATCCATTCTTTTATATGCAACCCAATCTCAGAAGGGCTGCTTTCCTGGATAAAGTGAGCCCCTTTGACTTTTACTTCCTTTAGGTTTGGCCATTTTCTGATGACTATTCTTCTTGCCTCAGCAGCCAGCATCGCCCCGGGCTCAGCGTTTATGAAAAGTTTAGGAATCAGAGTCCTTGCCATAAACTGCATATTTTCTACCAGGACAGTATGAGTAGTCATAGGGGACTTGTCGATGGAAACTTGCCTTGGCCATATCAAAGTAGGCAGCCTGTCTTCCCCGCTATGAATAAATGGTTTGCGATAAGCTTCCTTTTCTTCCCTACTTATGTATTTAGCTATGTCTCCAAATAATACATGCTCTACAAACCGGTTACTATCCAATACGGCCATTTCCATTTCATTTGACCTCCAGTTTTTAAACCATTTAATGGCGAATTCCGGAGATTTTCCAGATTCCAATGGTTCAAGAAAGGTCTCCATAAAAGCTATCCCTCTCACCCTGTTCGGATTCATCCTTGCCCACTGTATAGCGATGACTGCTCCCCAATCGTGCGCTACCAGGATGAGCTTTTCGTTTTCATTGGTAATCTGGTGGATAAAATTATTAACCATGGTATACTGAAATTCGTAGGTATACCGGTTAATGACCTTAGCTGGTATTTTATCACTATCGCCCATACCCATCATATCGTGAGCTATGCATTTATTGGATACACTTACAATCGGAATTATTTTTCGCCATTCGTAAGATGAGGTGGGATTTCCATGAAAAAACAACACCGTCGGTCCTTCACCTGATTCATGGTATGCCATTTTATAGCCTTCTACAGTAGTGTATTTTTTTTCAAAAGGGGAGGATAAAGAGTCCTGAAAAGCTGTGTTATTCATTATTCTATGCCCAGAAATGAACCAGAAAAGAAAGGAAGATAAAATAAGATGAAACAGCATATTAAAATATACGCTAAATAAGAGGAAATGCCACTTCATCCCGGAAATCAATGGTAAATGTCTATAAGAATAAACCAAATTGGCTTCAACATGAAAGCTGTAGGAAATCCAAAGCGGTCAAAATTGAAACGAGCATGAGATAATTAGTGGATTCTTTTAGAATTGATTAAATTTATTTCTGTCAATCCATAGATTTGAATTTACCAGATATGAAATCAATAATTAAACCGGTAAGCCTGGCGGTTATTATTACTGTATTAATAATCAATTGCAAAACCGACCCACTTCCACCCAGTGACCCTGATAATGGTGGCTTGTTTTTTCCTGATGGATTCGAAGCTACAGTGGTAGTGGACAGCATAGGAAGGGCAAGGCATATAGCAGTAAATGAAAATGGGGATATATATGTAAAGCTTACTTATAATGATAAAATGAAAGGAAGAGGCGGGTCTGTAGCCTT
>CAYNIG010000287.1:0-6551 GCA_964396995.1 uncultured Saprospiraceae bacterium
TAGAGTGGAAATTGGCTAAAACAAAAGCATGGTCTGACGGAACACTGGACTCTACTCACAAAAGATTATTAGCCTTTGATTATTATAACAATGAGCAATCGAGGTTATTCCAATTTCTGATACCAGAAGTAATACACCAAATAACCGGGATACCCGTACGGGATGCTTATAAGTTTCAACGTTTTTTGTTTTTTGGCCTTGCTTATTTTGTGTTATTCTGGTTTTGTGCCGAATGGCTGAATAAAATCTGGGCTTTAACCGTGGTCATTTATTTTTCACTTATCACGATGCCTCCAGTATATCTTAATCATTTACAGGAGAGTGCTCCCTTAATGTCTTTTTCTTTCTTTTTGTGCACTTATTTGATACTAAAGAAAAAAGATAAGCTGTATAGTCTTATCCTATTTTTAGGCGCTATCAATAACGAGACTATGTTGTTTTTACCCGCCTTATACTTATTATACAACATTGAAAAAGTTGAATTGGACCATCTACAAAAATTATTTCTAAAGACAATTAAATACTCCATACCCGCATTTGCCATCGTAATTGCCATTCGGTGGTACAATATTGATAGGCCACATTTAGGAGGTGCCTATCACCTGGAACATAATCTGCGTCACCTGACCCCTTTGCTGAAAGTATATGGTATTGGATGGTTTCTTCCTTTACTGTTTTATTTGAAGTTACCCTTGTTTTTCAGGAGAGCTTACCTTTCCATTCCTTTCTTTATTATACCCCATCTTATCACAGGAAAAATAGAAGAGACAAGACAAATGCTGCCACTCGCAATAATTATTTTACCGGCTTGCATGATTTCAATACTTCAAGCAGTTGACTTAATTATTCCCCAAAAATTCCATCAAAGTTCTTGGTATGCCTTATTGAAAATCAAGAAAAAATAAGTATTCGAATATTATTCCATTCTCAATTTGAATTTATTTTATTCTAATCGCCAGCCTAAATGGACTATCGACATGGACTACAAGAGTCTGTAAGATTTTTGATTATAATTTATTTTGAATACTGCCCTCCTCAGGATACGGGGGAAATCGATTTTTGTTTAAAAGACCATTGGAAATGAAATCGGGCCACCTCTACCCCATCTATCATGCGACCTATAGTTTCTACGGAAACGGTTGAGCCTTCAGGATTCAATTTTGCCTGATTCACAGCCTCTATGATTTTATTTACTTCGGGACAAGTAAAGAGTACATCTGATTTCGCCTTTTTGGTAAATTTTCCATCCATACTGGTAACCAACATAGACATATTTTTCCCTCCGCTCGCAGCCATGGCAGCGCATCCTGTCGAAAGTTCGGCTGCGGCGGACAATGCGGCAAAGTAGATGGAATGGAATGGGTTTTTTGTTGACCACCTGTACGGGACCAATACTGAAGATTTTTCTTCATTGAGTTCTTTGATTTTCAGTCCAAAAAAGAAAGCACCAGGTAAACTTTTGAGGTAGAACAAGCTTGTTTTAGAGGGGTTCATGAGGCTTTTGGAAATGCTTTTATCCATGACAAGGAGATTTGTTTTTTAGTACAAATCAATTCTATAAAAGTAATGATATATAGTTATTTTCGCAGCCGTAATTATAATAATCATATGAATCTTCACGAATATCAAGGCAAAGAATTACTTAAAAAATTTGGAATCAAAGTGCAGGAAGGATTTGTGGCAACCAATCTGTCCGAAGCGGAAGATGGCTATGATAAGATAGTAGCCCTCTCAAAATCACCCGTAGCGGTGGTAAAAGCCCAGATTCATGCCGGCGGCAGGGGCAAAGGAGGAGGAGTGAAATTGGTCAAGTCAAAAGATCAGCTGACCCAGGTGGCACCTCAAATAATTGGAATGATGCTTAAAACTCCTCAGACTCCAGGCGGTCTTAATGGGGTGGGAAAACTGGTAAGAAAGGTATTGATAGCAGAAGATTCTTTTTTGCCCACCTTTGATTCATGTAAGGAATACTATATTTCTATTCTAACGGATAGGGAAAAAAAGGCCAATGTGATCATATATTCCACAGAAGGTGGTATGGACATAGAAGCAGTAGCAGAGAAAACACCTGATTTAGTTCATAAAGAATATATTCACCCACTTACCGGATTACAAGCATTTCAGGCCCGAAATATTGCTTTCAACCTGGGTTTGGAAGGGATTGCTTTTAAAAACATGGTAAAGTTTGTAAGCCAATTATATGAAGCATTTGTAACTAGTGATGCTACTTTATTTGAAATCAATCCATGCCTTCGCGATGGAAATGGTAATATTGTCGCTGTAGATGCTAAAGTATCACTGGATGACAATGCGCTTTACAGACATCCCGACCTGGAGGCTTTGCGAGATATAGATGAAGAAGATCCTGCTGAGGTGGAGGCAAAGAATTATAATCTGAATTATGTCTCTTTGGATGGCAATGTAGGCTGTATGGTGAATGGAGCAGGACTGGCGATGGCCACTATGGACATTATAAAACTATCCGGTGGTGAACCCGCCAACTTCCTTGATGTTGGCGGAACTGCAGATGCTGCACGTGTCGAGCAGGCATTCCGGATAATTCTGAAAGATCCTGCAGTAAAAGCGATTCTCATCAATATATTCGGGGGTATTGTACGTTGTGACCGGGTGGCACAAGGCGTGGTAGATGCGTATAAAAATATTGGTGAAATAAAAATACCAATCATCGTCCGATTACAGGGCACCAATGCAGAATTGGCAAAGGAGATCATAGATAAGTCCGGACTTCAGGTGAAATCAGCTATCTTACTAAAAGATGCTGCAGCACTGGTGAAAGAAACGCTTAATTAATCCTTTTTTCGAATTGCCATTGGTGGTTTTGAAATTTATCTAATTCAAATTGTAATTGGTAAAATTGTACATTGTACAATAAATGACTAACCTGTCTCTCTTCGAACTCAATGAATACATCCGTCAGGTTATTTCATTAAATTTCACCGATCCTGTATGGGTTAAAGCGGAGTTAAATCAGATCAGTTTTTCGCGCGGGCATGCCTACCTTGAATTAATAGAAAAAAAAGAAAACGGTGATGAAATCATTGCACAGGCACAGGCTGCTATTTGGTATAGAAACTTAAAATTTATAGAACATAAGACAGGGCCTCATCTGCATGCTATATTAAAAAAAGGCCAGCAAGTATTACTCAAATTAAAAGTAGAATACAATGAGCGCTATGGTTTAAAATACAGTGTGGAGGATGTGGATACTTCATTTGCGTTGGGACAAATGGAGTTGAAACGAAGGGAAATCATACAGGAACTGGAAAAGAATGGGCTGATTGAAAAAAACAAGAAATTAAACTTACCGCCGGTATTACAAAAACTGGCCATAATCTCTTCTGAAAAAGCAGCCGGATTGCAGGACTTTATAAATCAGCTACAAGAAAATGCTTATGATTTTTCATTCAGATGTGAACTATTTTCTGCCGCCATGCAAGGTAAGAATGTGGAACGGGAAATAATCAAAGCTTGCAATGACATACTGGGCCAAGATATAAAATACGATGCGGTAATACTAATACGAGGAGGCGGATCGAAACTTGATCTTTCTGCATTCGATACGTACAAACTATGTGAAAAACTGGCTAATATGCCATTCCCCGTGATTACAGGAATAGGCCATGACATAGACCAATCGATAGCGGATTTGATTGCACATACCAGTCTTAAAACCCCGACTGCAGTAGCCAATTTCATTATTGATCAGAATCTCAATTATGAATCATCCTTATTTGAAAAATTAAGAGCCATTGAGACCCTGGCCAAACATTTGTTGCATTCGGAATCAAAATCACTGGCCGGCATAGCCGATAAAATCAAGTATCTGGGTATCCAGATCATTCAGAAAAAACAATTCTCATTGACCGAATACGGTAAACAACTGCATTTCTACACCAATTCGTTTATTAAAAATCAATACCATTATTTGGAAAATACGGGGAATATCCTGGAAGTATTAAATCCATTTGCCTTGCTGGCACGCGGTTATTCCATTACTACTTTGAATGGAACGTTGGTGAGCTCCATCAATCAGGTGAAAGCCGGAGAATCAGTAGAAACGAGGCTGAGTGACGGCATCATCTATAGTACCGTACTGGATTCATCTAATGCCCTATAATATCAGCTGGCATAGTATTTTATTAATGCTACTCTCCTGTATTTTCCCAATAAGCCATCTTCCACAAACCTCACTTCTCCACCCGCGGCAAGGGTCATTTCAATGATATCATCCAGCGCGTCCTGAATTGGAAAGTGAGCCTTTTCGGCGTCATAGGTAAATACCTCACCCGGAACATCACTGTGAATGGCTGATCTGATAAAATTCTCTTCCAAAATCAATTCCTTTCCGTTTTTTATACTCAATTCTTTCCACACTTCTTTTACACCATAGCAAAGGAGACGATCATCATCTGCTTTTTCTATTCTGGCAATCAATTTTGCCTGCAAGGATTTATCTATTACCGGAATTATTTTATTTATACTTTCCATTAATTCTGATTCAGTGGATTCAAGCATATTTCCTTCAATAGATCCTATTATTTTTTCCTGATGCTTACTTTGCAATTTATAATGGGCTAAAAATTTATTTGGTGCGATCACAATTACCGGCCAGGGATAAGATGCATATAGGGTATCGAGTCCCGTATCCGCATTTCGGATAAAGAGGTCACGGGCTTTTTCCTGACGCGCTGACTTTTCGTAATAAATATCGACATCATGTAAAGTGTTCTGCATAAATGCTTCGATGTGTTTTGGTACATGCACAGCAAGGGGAGAAATAGTACCTGCTTCATACTTAAAAAATTTCTCTTCATTTTCACTCAATAAGAGAATGATAAAGTGATGGGATTTGGAATGATCGATCAGCACATCCCTGATCTCGAAATTATCATCTATGATTAATTTCTCTTTTGGTTTGAATCTCAATTCAAAAAAATTGGCGAAGCTGGAAGATAAATAAAAAGCATATCCTGAAATAAAAGAATGGAACTTAATATGAGTACTTAAATCAGCATATCGCTTAAGTATAGTACTGACTGTATCTTCCGAGAATTCTTTCGATAAGGCATGGTGCAACTGATTAGATTTGAGTTTTAATAAGGTATGAAGCTCGTGTTCACCTCCATACCGGATATCAAATGGAAATATCATAGAGACACATGGGAATTCGTGACCACCGGTCTTGAGTGCTACCAGGTCATTTTTTGATTTGTATACCATAATGATTGATTTTACTGCAAAGTATCGATGATGTGATTGCCTCCTACTGATGAAAATCAGGAACAAAAATGAATAAGATCATAGAATAAAATGAAATATCAGCCGAAATTGCACCTATAAAATAATTCAGTCATGGCACTCAATTTTGAATCATACGTAAGCAAAGGAAACGAGATGGTAAATCGGATCTCCACTGAATTGGAAGTTCCCAGGGATCAGGGAGCCAGGATATTGAGAAGCACATTAAAGGCATTGCGCCATCAATTGACATTGGAAGAAAATTTTGATTTGATAGCTCAATTGCCGATGATGATCAAAGCCGTTTATGTTGATGGCTGGAACCCAACAAAAAATAATTGGCGACCACATTCCCTTACCGATTTCTTCGCCAATATCAGAACCAACGATGGAGACAGTTCCGGATATGATTTCGGCAACGATGCACAAACGTATAGTATCGTGAAAATTGTATTTAAAGTACTGAACGAATACATCAGTGGCGGTGAATGGGATGATATAAAATCAGTAGTATCCAAACCTCTTCAAAATTTACTGGAACAAGTTGAGAATGAATTGGTTTTTGAATCATAAATCTATTACTATAACTTTTAAAACAAACTAATATGAAAACAAATGTTTTAACCCGCAGATATGAACCTCTGCCAACTGTTTTCGAGAATTTCCTAAAACCCTGGACAGATTGGACTCCTTTTAAAGAATTTGACATGAGTCCGATTACGGTGCCAGCAGTAAACGTGGTAGAAAACGATAAAATGTATGAGTTGACACTGGCTGTACCTGGCATGGATCGTAAAGATTTCCATATTGACCTGGAAGGGAATATCATGACCATTTCAAGTGAAAAGGAAGAAACCAAAGATGAAAAAGATGAAAAATACTCCCGCAAAGAGTATAATTTCTCCTCTTTTTGCAGAAGTTTTACTTTGCCATCCATAGTTTCTAAAGACAAAATAGAAGCTGCCTATGAAAATGGAATCTTAAAGATAAAAATGCCTAAAAATGAAGAAGCTGTAAAGGCCTCCCTCACCAAATCAATTGAAGTCAAGTAAGCATTTAAGTAGATCGCCCCTTCCTGAAAACGATTTCTAGAATGGGGCGATTTTTCTTTTTTAAGTTAAATCCGATAAGTATTGATCCATGATAGTTAAAAATATAAAGTCCTACACCCCCCTTGGTGACGAAATCGCCACCTGGAAAATTTTTATTGAAATCATGGAAGACGAATATATTACCTTAAAATCAGAATTAAACCGGGTCATTGGTAAGAAAAGGCTTACTTGACTTCAATT
>CAYNIG010000288.1:0-2788 GCA_964396995.1 uncultured Saprospiraceae bacterium
TCAAAAAAAAGTTCAGCGGGATTAAGGCTGCCAATATAAATACTAAAACTAAGAATACCAAGCTTTTAGTCTTCCTAACGTTTTTTTAAGATATGATAAAAATAGATAATATGTAGCAATGATAATTTTCAGTAAGATATAAAAATGAATAAATGATTTTTATAATAATTTCTTATTTTGATCATAAACCGAACTGGAATTTTTTAAAATTGCTTTCTCATTTAATCATACTCGTGCGTCAACTTAACTAACTAAAAGTGGAAGGAGGTATGTTATAGAACTATCATTTTTTTATAAATGGAATATCCTCCTTTCTGGACTTTAAGTAGATACACCCCCGGAATTATTTTACCACCTCCGTCTTGATCCAGAGTCCAGGTTATGGTTTCAAGAGATTTATTTTTTTGTGATCCTGATTTTCTTATTATTTGCCCATTCATATTTAGGATCTCCATTCCGGTTACCAATTCAGGATTTGAAGTTTTTATGGATAGATAATTCAAGACCGGATTTGGAAATAGAGTGATGGTAGTACTTTCGAAAGGGGGCGCTCCATTAATAGCAGTTACTTTATCAGATACGATAAAAACGTTTTCTTCTGACCAGCCACCCGAATTGTTTATTTGATTTATTGCTCTGATTTTTATGGTGTGACTGCCATTAGACAAAGATTGCGTAAATGAAAGGTCAGTTAATTTGTCAATCATTTTACCATCCAATTCCAATTGATAGTGTTTGATGCCTGTAGAATGTTTTGATGGCAACCAGGTGATTTTTACAATAGTGCCTACAGTATCCAAATGAACCGGTTTAATGATTTCAGGTATCGAGGGTTGGCTAAATAATGTAAAATCTGGCATTGTAGATGGTAAAGGCAGGTTACCTGTCAATACTGAAGTAGCATTTCCTGTCAGTGACAAATAAAAGTCGGAAGGAAGCCCTTCGAGCGTGGCGAAATAATTATTTACCGGAACATCATTGGTTACCTTAAAAATGGAGGTGCCTTCATCTATTTCATCAAACATGGCGATGAACGCAGACAGCACACCCAATTGTTTTGCAGTTTTAATTTGATTCCACATGAGTTCGCCTTTTCTTCTGGGCACATTAGTGGTTCCAGGAGCTTGCCTCATAAGATTATCCCACGAAAACCCCGGAAATATCAAAGGCATAAAAATGACACCGGCTTTATCTAATACTTCTTTATCCTTTTTCCAGGTGGCGGTTGCCACATTAGCTGTCAATTTATCTGGCCGATCATAGTGACCCACATTCCATGGCGAGTAAGCACCCAACCTCTGATATACGGATAACCAGGAAGGTGTCCATCCCGGTGGTGATGCGTCATGCCAAAATATCTCGCCTGATCCCATTACAAATGCTTCATATCCTTTTTGAGTAAAAATGTCTAAGACCTGATGAGCTATGGCGGATGAAAATCGTTCAGGATACAGGCCATATACTCCTACCACCGGCTTTCCATTATGTTTTAAGTATCGACTATCGGAAGTAATTTTGAGGCTATCTACCATATATTTCCAATCGGTATTTATTCTATTTACCAGATCCTGACCCACTACACCGGATTGATCATATTCCAGATAAAATACTCTACCGGTCCGATTGGCAGCTTCGCGCGCATAGGCTGGTATACGATTGTATTCTTTATTTGGACCTGACGGATTTATACCCCCAACGAACCGCTGTACCGCTGCACCATGTATTCCGTAGGCTTGCATCCATTGGAAATGTCTGAGCACAGTTCGTTTATTAGCACTGCTGAAAACAAATACTTTTGTATTGTCTTTATATTTCCAGCCAGGCACAATGTATTTTTCGTCATCGGTATACTCGGTCATATCGGGCCAGAGATCTACGGTGACATTGGCAGGATTATTATCTCTGAAATAGTGCACCCAGCCCTGATTGCTCCGATCACCGGGAGCCCTAAACCACCCTTGGTAGCCACAGATAACTTTTCCGGTAAATGTATTCGCGTTCACTACATCGGATCCGGTGTGTTTTCTGCCACTGTATGCACTATTCCAGTTTTCATCATATTGTTTCCAAAGTGGAGAAGGTTCCAGGTACAAGAGTACAGAAAGAATATGCTTTTGTATGGCCAGATCAGAATACAAACGAAGATCTGCTCCCAGGTTTTGTGCATTCTTAAAATCAGCATTGTTCAACCGGAATACTGCGGTTTTTACCAATCGGGAATCCGTCAAATAAGTTAAGTAACTATCGGTAGCGTCTTTATACGGTTGCCCCAAGGCATTATAGTCTACACCCATTCTCCCTGTACCCATGTCTAAGTATTTTACTTCTAGGTATACCGTTTTATTAATAACGGCAGTCTCAGTAGCGAAATACATGTACAGCGCATAGCCTCCGGTAACAGCTACCGAACGAAACACTTTTTGATTATCTATGGTTTCTGTCGTGAATACTCCATCTGCTCCGGATATGGGGAGCATGGGGATCTGGGCATAAAACATTCGGCACCATAAAATCAAATAAAGACTAACCTTAAATTTACCGGAGAACCGAATAAGAGGTAAAAATGACATAGTATGCAATTTAACAAATTAAAACTAATAACTCAGTAAATGCAATGATAAGGGTGTATGTCCTATTGCAGGTTTTAAGCAGCCAGCGCAATCAGGATTCTATACTTGACTATGAGTCGGTCCGTCCAGTTTGGTTTTTGAAGGTACCCGTGGGATTTATCTCTTCTTTGAATAGTGGCCTGATATCATCATATTTTAATAATAATATCCATTAAGGT
>CAYNIG010000288.1:2888-6543 GCA_964396995.1 uncultured Saprospiraceae bacterium
TTCTTTGAATAGTGGCCTGATATCATCATATTTTAATAATAATATCCATTAAGGTCTTGTATTGCTTCCGGTATTTTTAATATGTCAATCGGTGCGCAATTCAGCAATTAAAAAACTAAGCCCTTTCAGGGCGGGCAAAAAAGGATTCTATATGGTAGTTTTTTATATTATCCATTGACTAACCTCTGTTTCTACTGGCCTTAGGATGGACTGAATTCTTTTGCATAATTCAGTAATTAAAAAACTACGCCCTTGCAGGGCTATTGGTCAATTGTGCTTTTCCCAAGATCAAATTAATGATATTAATTTGATCTTGGTTGTAAAACTAAGCCCTTTCAGGGCGGGCAAAAAAGGATTCTATATGGTAGTTTTTTATATTATCCATTGACTAATCTCTGTTTCTACTGGCCCTTAGGATGGACTGAATTCTTTTGCGTAATTCAGAAATTAAGAACTACGCCCTTGCAGGGCTATTGATCAATTGTGCTTTTTCCAAAGATCAAATTAATGATATTAATTTGATTTTTGGTTGAAATACTACGCACTTTCAGGGCTGGCAAAAAGGATTCAAAATGGTAAATTCTTCTTCTACCCATTGTCGAATTTATGTTTCTACTGTCCTTAGGATGGACTGAATTCTTTTGCGCAATTCAGAAATTAAAAAACTACGCACTTTCAGGGCTGGCAAAAAGGATTCTAAATGGTAAATTCTTCTTCTACCCATCGTCGAATCTCTATTTGTACTGTCCTTAGGATGGACTGAATTCGTTTGCGTAATTCAGAAAATAAGAAACTACGGCCTTGCAGGGCTATTGATCAAATCTTCTTTTTCTCAAGTTCATATGAACCATATTAATTTGATCTTGGTTGTAAAACAAAGCCCTTTCAGGCTGGCAAATAGGATTCTAAATGGTAGATTTTTATATTACCCATTGACTAATCTCTGTTTCTGCTGTGTCCAGGATGGACTGAATTCTTCCTTCTATATCCATCTTCTTTAATATCAGTTATGCCCACATTTGCAAATTTCTTGTTTTTTGTCATACAGCTTATGATAAAGAATTAAGCCCGTTGATCAGGCTGATGTAGTTAAATTATCATCAAAACTTGCTTATTTCTGTGAACCAGATTCTTCCACCTCGAAATAGGTTTGAAAAAAAAATTATTTTTATTGTGATAGTACCCTAAAAAAGGCGTCTTTTCAAAGTAGAAGTGTTTATTTGAAAATTAAATAGATTTACCCAGGTCTTTTTATCCCCCTGCATCGGTATTCAATTGAGATCGGGAAGTTAGTTTAGCCGGTAAAAAAAACAATGTCCTGCGGATAATAGGAAAATTATTATCTTAATGTTTGAATTACTTGATTATACTTTTAGAAAAATGAATATTCAAATAACCAGCCTGGCACAAGTAAAAGTCATCCATATTGAGGGAGAACTGAATACAACTACCTCTGGTGAAGCCGAAACCAAAATCCACCAGTTGATTTTAGGAGGCAATCATCATTTGATCATTGACCTTGGTAAATTAGCTTATATTTCCAGTGCAGGATTGCGGATTTTCCTTTCGGCCAATAGGTTAGTTAAAAAGGCAAATGGAGAAATCCGCTTTTGTAACTTTAACAAGACCGTACGCGAAGTATTTGAAATTTCCGGCTTTCTGATGATATTTAAATATTTTCCGGATGTAGAAAGTGCAGTTTCTGATCTTCGAGTATCCTAATCCGGATGGCACCGATGCGTATTTCAATAGAAAACAATATACAGCAAATGGCCATCATACATTCCAAACTCAAAGAGTTCTATTTGACTACCGGAGTAGATGAGGAAGTGTCAAAAAAAATTTCTATTACGATTGATGAGGTAGTAAGTAATATCATACAGTATGGTTTTGAAGATACCGAAATGCATCAAATTAATTTAAAGATTGAGCCACATCGATCTCACTTTAAATTGGAATTTGTCGATGATGGTAAATACTTTGACCCCACTGAATATTTAAAAAACAATATAAAAAGCCGGGATTTAGACCAGACAGGTGGTGTGGGACTTCCCTTGGTCAATAAAATTTCAAGTGACATGAAATACAACCGTACGGATCACAAAAACAATTTAATCATTACCATTCCAAACTAATAAAAGAATCAACAATCATCTCTAATCGTATACTGTATGAAAAAACTTGCTTTTACCATCCTGTTATTCAATTGCATTGGCATTATTTACGCACAAGTACCGGAAATCAAACCCAAATATTATATTGGTCAGGATTCAACCTTGTACTGGAATAAAAAGTTACCGGTATACATTAAACTTTCTCCTACTCTACAGGGAGAAGGAGTCAATTTGATCAGCAAAGAATTTGAGCAGTATACCAATCCGGTTTTCCTGGATACAGAAGGTCCCAATTATATTCGTACCAAGTATGCTGTGGACAAATTAACTGGTGAAGTAAAGGTACCCAAGACAGAAGTGCTTTTCGAAGTGGTTAGCGATGGCATTGCCCCTACCTCTCAAATATCTTTTAAAAAGGCTCAGGTGTATTCAACTGGAAACAAAATTTATTATGGCAAAGGTTTGGAATTTGAATTGAATGCCTATGACAAATATTCAGGAATAGAAAATATTTTTGCCGCAGTGGATGATGCTCCTATCAAGTCATTTACCGGTTCACAATCCATAAGCCACGAAGGCGACCATACGATAAAGTACTTTGCTACTGATAATGTAGGCAATGCCGAATCCATACAGACAGTTGGTTTTACCGTAGATACATCCGCTCCCAGTATTACACATAATATTAATGGAGTAGCCGATGGAAATACACTGGCAGGGACTTCAACATTGTATCTGACCGCGGTCGATCCATTGTCCGGTGTCGCTGGTTCTTCATTTAGATTTGATGACCAGCCATTTTCAAAATATTCAGGTAATAAAATTGATCTTACTAACCTGGAAGACGGACCACATAGTATCGAATATTTTGCAGAAGATCAGGTAGGAAACAGAAGCGTGACATTTAAATTCGATTTTTATTACGATAAGCTTGCTCCCTTGACTGCTTCTGATATTATTGGAGATAAATTCCTGTACCTGGACAAAGTATATTTTTCCGGCAGAACCAAAATGAAACTGACTGCAATAGACAATAAAATAGGAGTGAAGGAAATTAAATACTCTATTGACAATGGTAATTTTTTAACTTATGAAGAACCATTTTATTTGCCCAGTGTTCAAGGGAACCATACTATTAAATTTTATTCTGTAGACAGGTTGAGTAATCAACCCAGTGGTGCCGAAGAATACAAGCATAATATAAACCTGGTGTATTTGGATCTCACCGGTCCTGACATAAGCCATTCCATCACCGGACCCTCATTTAAATCAGCAAATGATGTTTTTATTGGTCCTGCCAGCAATATCAGATTAGTTGGGGAAGACCACCAATCCGGGCTTCAATACCTTGCCTATAGCATAGATGGTGCATTAGCGGAAACAAAATACGACAAGCCTTTTCAGTTAAATACCAATTCGGGAAGCCATAAGATTGAAATGTTCGGCTATGATAATGTAAATAACAGAAATATAAATCAAATCACGGTATTGTATGATGCGAATGCGCCAAAAATACTTCCCAATTTCAGTGTGGGTGCGGT
>CAYNIG010000289.1:0-6529 GCA_964396995.1 uncultured Saprospiraceae bacterium
TTTGAGACCTTGATTGACGATCATGTCAAGAATTTGATCCAAATATTGGATACCAATTCCGAATTTGGCTTTCGAATGACCCACCGAGGTTTTGGCATAAGCTCCTGCCATCACAGATGGGTTAATGCGCAGTCCAACAGGGGTTTCAGGATGATTTATTAACATCCACTCTAACCATTGCATACTATCGATAGAAATCTGAATATCGTGCTTTATGGCAAATATAATTTCGTCATTGGAAGCAAATGTAGGTGTAAAACGTAATTTTTCGGAGCTAAAACCCACCTTCAAAGCAGTCATCATTTCTCCAATGGATACACAATCAACTCCAATTCCATTTTGTTTCATTATGGCTAAAATCTGCAAATTGCTGTTTGCTTTCATTGCATAACAAACCTGTAGTTTCGGGACATTGAAACTTGACAAAAACGACAAAATATTTGTATTTAAAGCTTTTTCAGAATAAATATAAAGTGGTGTTCCAAATTTAGAAACCAGTTCATTTAAAGGAATGTCGAAAAATTTCATGTTAAAAAAGGATAAAAGTGTAACTGGAACGGCGAATAATTTTCAAAAACAGAGCTATTAACATTTAATTAACTATTCAAGTTTAGTAAAAGCCTTGGGAAAATTTAATTTTGTGACGCTGTAAGAAGTATGGCACTCTCTACCAAACTCTCTTAGACCATAAACCAACCATAACAAAAATGATTTGTTATTTGTGACTTGTGTTATTTTATACGTATAGTAAAGTAATATGGTAGTCACGATTAACTATCATATAATTAACCTAAATGTTTTATAACCTCTCTACAATTTTTCGTTTTTATGGGAAACTACAACCTAAGACATTTTGTCTTACTCTCTACGGTTTTCTTATTTTTCACATTAAACTTAAAGGCCCAACTCTTAGCACCTGCAAAGGGATTTAATGTATTTGTAAAAAATAATATTACTCTTGGCCCTGCCGATATCGAGGGTGGTTTTGCAGCTGGTGGCAATTTTATTTTTTCTCCAGATGATGCTTCAAGCCCGTCAAATTATGCTGGTAATGCTAATGCCGGGGGAACAGGAAATCCCTATGGTACTGTGTCAGGGACCAATTATGCAGCTGTAATTGGAGGAAGTATTTCCTGGTCTCCCAGTAATGATCATTTTGATTTTAATAATATTGCTACCAACAGATTAGTGAAATTTGGTAGTGTAAATGGAGGTAGCTATTCAAATACAACCAAGAGAATTACCTCCGGTTCCAAATACCTTCAAATAAATGGAACAACAACAAGTCAAACCAGCACATCCAATTATGTTCAATCTGGTATCATTAATTTTACGACTGAATTCAATACGTTAGGAGCCACTTCCAGTTGTTTGTCATCCAAAGCACAAACCGTAACTACCCCAACAGGAAATTCCTGGAATATCAATCTTTCCTCACTGGCTAATAATAAAATACATATATTAAATATTACCGGGGCTCAACTAAATGCTTTGTCCAGTTTTGAAGTGTCGGGTGCAAGCAGTACTAAAATCCTGGTGATCAATGTAAATAGTGGTAGTTCATTCAGCATGAACACTATTAATCAAAATTCATTAAATCAGGCACCTTATATTTTATGGAATTTTTATAATGCAACTACCCTTTCTATTCCCAGGCTGATCGGTTCGCTGTTAGCGCCTTTAGCAAATGTGACCAAACCATCGGGTGCCAATAATATTGACGGGCAGGTGGTCGCCTTATCGTATACTCAGCTTTCCGGTGAAACACATATTAATTCTTTTAACTCTTCTCTTACCTGCACCAGTTGTACGGCAACCGGAGGTACCATAGCTTCAAGTCAGACATTTTGCGGTTCAGGTGATCCGAATTTATTTACTTCCTCTGTCGCTGCATCGGCCACCAGTGGAACTACCTCGTTAACCTGGGAAAGTAGTACGGATTCAGCTAATTGGACTACCATCAGCGGTGCCACTTCATCCACTTATAATGCAGGAGTATTAAGTCAAACTACGTGGTTTAGGCGAAAAATTACTTCCACTAATGAATGTTTCGCTTACAGCAATATAGTGAAAGTAACTATTACCTCATCACCGGTAATCTCGGAATGCGAAGCCCAAATAAATGGTACCTGGTCTGTACTGGCTAATTGCACAGCTACGGTGTGTACCGGAAACTCCCTTACACTTTCTGTAAATCCAAATGCACCTTCCGGTTATACTCAATCCTGGACGGGACCAAATAGTTTCTCTAAATCAGGTAATGATGCCCTGGTTTCCAACAGTGTTACTTCAAGCCATGCAGGGGTGTATACCTATACTTTGACAAATGGCGTTTGTACTACAACTAAGACCATTACCGTAGTAGTAAATAATTGCTGTGATGGTAAAGTAGCCAGCCTTTATTTTAACAAATTAGATGGAGGCACAGATATAGCTATTTCAAATGGTGGCACTTACAACATTTCAACTCTTGGATCACTTTATAATCTTGAAGCAGGCACTACGGGCACGGTCGAAAGTGTGAAATTTACCATTACAGGGCCTTCCTCCTCTTCTAATAATATTGAAAATACCATTCCATGGAATTCACCTGGTGGATCCACTGCATTTGTACCGGTAGCAGGGACATACAACATTCTTGTTGAAACCTTTACCGCTGATAATGGCGGTGGAACTAATTGTCATGATTCTTTATTTACCATCACTTTCAGTAGTCCAGATTGTAACTGTCCAAGTAATTTGGTGCAGAATTCCTCTTTTGAAAATGGGACTACCAATTGGACCCCAGCTGGTCCGTATTCAACATTTCAGGCTGATAATTTTGCCGCACAGTGCGGGTCAAACTCAGGCCAAATGGATGGCACCAGCAATACTAATCTTGCTTCATTTTACCAGGATATTACATTATCTGCAGGAAGTACAATACAATTAAAATTTAAAGCAGGTACACACGTAGCTTCTGATGTGGCCAAATTTGGTTTGATATTTTTTAATGGAAACACAAGATTAGACTCTAGTTTGGTAGAGGTAGACCATATTTTAGGATCAGGTACAATGGCAGATTATACCATAAATGCCACTGCACCCGGTGGCACTACCAAAGTTCGGGTAATTGGAAAAGTCGGTGTGGATTGGTTAAAAGTGGACCTGGTATGTTTAACTGCAACAACTCTATGCAATACCAATGCAGGGGCTGACGGCAGCAAAACGGTGTGTGAGAATACTTCAATAATTAATTTAGCCACTGTTATAACCGGGGCATCTTCGGGAGGTAGCTGGACCAGGATATCAGGTTCAGGCGGTACGTTTGTGGGAGGAACTACAGGAACTTTTATTCCGGATAATAATGCGGTGACTTCCACTTTCAGATATGTGGTGACTGGAATATCAACTTGCCCTAATGATACTAGCATTGCGACGGTAACGGTTAAAAATGTTGGCTCTCCGGCGGTGGCAAGTGGTTCTCAGACAGCATGCACCAATTCACCAATACAGTATTGTGCTGTACTTGACGCTTCTGCTCAATATTATGAGTGGAATTTTGGCTCGGGTGCCTCGCCTTCCACATCCAAAAACAGGTGTGAAACAGTGCAGTGGAGCACGGCAGGTAGCAAGACGATCACATTATATTTGCTCAGTGCAGACGGTTGTATCTCGGAGACAATTAATTACAATGTAACTGTTACTGACTGTGCTTGTACTGCAAAGGTAACTGGATTAAATTTTAAAAACGCCTCCAATACTTTACCAGTGCCCAATGGCTCCACCTTTAATATTTCAACTGTTTCCGGTTTGTATTATTTTGAAGCAGTTACATCCGGTACCGTAGGAAGTGTCAAATTTAATATTACCGGGCCCAGTGCTTCCACCGTTACCGATAACTCGACCCCTTTTAGAGCACCTTCTTCCTCCAACTGGACCGGAGCATTAGGGAATTATTCAGTAAATATTAAAACGTATTCGGCAGCAAATGCCACTGGTTCGCTTTGCCATGATACTACGATCACTTTCTCCTTGGTCGATCCAAATTGTTGTACAAACAGTATTTTAGTCAATCCCTCTTTCGAAACTTCAAATGGTACCAACACGACAGGTGGGACATATGGATGGTTACCCAGTGGTAATTCAGATTTTTATTCAGGAACAGGGTATGTGATGTGTGGAAATTACAATTCATTTTTGGATGCAGGAGGATCAACAAAATCTTTCTACCAACAAGTAAATGGTGTTTTACCGGGCAATACCTATTCACTTACCATATGGGGGGGCACACATGAACCTTCATTTAATCATTCATTCTTACTTTCATTTTACAATGCAAGCAACGTGCGATTGTCCAGGGATAGTGTACAGGTTGATTTTGATGTGGATTTAGCAGGAGGACTGCAAATGTATACCCTTGGCGGTACTGCTCCAGCAGGAACCTCTTATCTGCGTGTAGAGGGAAAGGGTACAGGGGACTATTTAAAAGTTGATATGGCTTGTCTAACATTGACAGGAACTGCCGTAAACCTCGGTGACAAAGTATGGTTTGATCAAAATAATAATGGTTTGCAGGATGCTGGCGAGCCAGGTATAGCCGGAGCTTCCGTCCAGTTATATTCCGGTGCCGGAGTGGCTATTGGGTCGCCTGTGATTACCGGATCCAATGGTTTGTACAGCTTTACCAACCTTGCAGCAGGTGACTATATAGTAGGAGTGACACCTCCTGCAGGCTTTACCAGCTCATCTGTAAATGGAGGTGATCCTGATACCGATACAGATAATAATGACGATAATGGTTCGGTAGTAAATGGATCAGAAATCAGAAGCCTGGCAATAACCCTTACCAATGGTGGAGAACCCACTACCGACGGAGATGGCAATAATGGAAATCTTACTGTGGATTTTGGATTCGTTGGCATTGGTTCGATCGGAGACCTGGTGTGGAAAGATAATGATGGGGATGGAATACAAGATGGCGCCGGAAACGGTGAAACTGGTGTAGCTGGTGTCATAGCCACTTTGACTTACACTTATAATGGAGTATTATTTACTGTAAAAGATACAACCGATGCGAGTGGTTTGTATTTATTTACCAATTTACCAGCTGATGGTACCACCTCTTACACCATTGTATTCAGTAATATCCCTAATGGATTGAATCTTACTACATCCAATGCAGCCGGATCTAATGACAATAATGACAGTGACGGTCTTACACCTCCTTCATTGACCTTACCTGCATCTACGCCCAATAATACCTCAGTAGACTTGGGTCTATATGCTTCAGTCAACTTAGGAAACTATGTATGGTATGATATTGATAACAACGGGATTCAAGACCCTGGTGAGCCAGCCATTTTGAATGCCATTGTAAAACTTTATGATGCCACAGGTATTACTCAAATTGGCACGAGCATTACGACAGGAACTAATGGTGAATACAATTTTACCAATTTGAAACCAGGTACTTATGTAGTTGGAGTGACCCCACCAACAGGTTTTAAATCTTCCGGAACGGATGCTGGGGACCCTGATAACGATCCCGATAATAATGATGATAATGGTATAGGATTAAACACTGGAGAAGTTAAATCTTTGCCTATAACCCTGGTATCGGGATCTGAGCCAACTAATGATGGTGATGGTAATAATGGTAATCTTACCGTAGACTTTGGATTTACCGGTACCGGTAGTATCGGTGATCTCGTATGGAGTGACAAAAATGGCAATGGACTACAAAACATGACTACTGAATCAGGTGTGCCAGGTGTGATCGTATCCATAAACTTTATGTATAATAATGCGATCATTTTATTATATGATACTACAGACACAAATGGTAAATATTTGTTTCAAAACTTACCTCCTGGATCGTATACTGTAGAGTTTGAGAATAACACAGCAATGAGTGTAACGATGACCAATCAAGGTAGTGATGATGAAGGCGATAGTGATGGACTTACACCACCAGGTGTTATCTTGACTTCAGGTCAGAATATCTTGAATATTGATCTTGGTTTGATGGAAACTACTGCGGCTATTGGCAATTTCGTATGGAACGATCTCAATGCCGATGGGGATCAAGATGCAGGGGAGCCGGGTATCAGTGGCGTTTCAGTAACGCTTACTAATGTGACCACCAATGCTACTACCAATGTCAATACAGGCACCAATGGCAAATATTTGTTTACTGGTCTGGCACCGGGTACCTATAAAGTGACTTTTGGTACCCCGGCTGGTGGATATATACCAAGTACAGCAAATGCAGGAACTACTACTGATGCACTGGATAGTGATGCAGGTGCGGGTGGGATGACTGGAAATTATACTTTGGTTGCAGGGCAGGTGGATAGTAGTGTGGATGCGGGATTTTATGTGTGTCCACCAACTTTAAATTTACTAGATATAAGTAAATGTGCTAATGAAATTGTTAACTTAAATTTAATAGTACCAACCTTATATCAAGGTGGTGTTTGGAAAAAAGATGGAAATATTGTTTCAAACCCATCATCAATAACATCTGAAGGAAAATACATTTATGAAG
>CAYNIG010000290.1:0-6477 GCA_964396995.1 uncultured Saprospiraceae bacterium
TTTTAAAGATGAGGTTCGAAAAATCGGTCATGAACTGGGCATTCCCGATTCTATATTAAACAGACACCCATTTCCGGGTCCCGGCCTTGGAATTCGAATTCTGGGTGAAATAAGCAGAGAAAAAATAGAAATCCTGCAAAAAGCAGATGATATTTATATATCCTTACTCAGAAAAAATAATCTGTACGAAAAGGTATGGCAAGCAGGAGCTATTCTGCTTCCGGTCAAATCGGTAGGGGTAATGGGAGATGAAAGGACCTATGAGTTTACCCTGGCTCTGAGGGCTGTAAATTCGCTTGACGGAATGACTGCAGAATGGAGTAAATTGCCCTATGAATTTCTGGCAGATGTATCAAATGAAATTATAAATAAAGTAAAAGGTATAAATAGAGTAGTGTATGATATCAGTACTAAGCCACCGGCTACTATCGAATGGGAATAGAAAACTGACTGTTGGCATTTTTTTAATCCAATTCCTGGTATTTCTTTCCTGCTCTACCCCCACTAAAGTGGCTGCACCTGCGCCCACCGTAAAATCAGAGCCTAAAGCAGAAGTTTATAATCCGGTTACAAAAAAATACGAGGCTGCAAATGCTCAAAACACCAGGGTTGATACTATTCAATGGCGGGATTCATCAGAACCTCCGATGATTTCGGATAAATCCGATATCCATGTCCCCAGGGATTTCGATAAAACAACTCCATTAAGCATTTCTGTACTATTACCTGTCTCAGAAGAAGAATTAAATAAAGACCTTTCTATCGAAGGCTCAGAAAAATATTTTCATTATTACGGCGGGGTAAAAATGGCCTTGAATAAAATTACTGAAGTAAGTACGAAAGTAAATGTTGAAGTATTTGATATAAAAGCTTCGCCTGATGCCATCCAGGGGGTACTGACAAATGAGAAAGTAGTAAATTCAGATCTCATCATAGGCCCGCTGAGGAGGGATCATCTCAATGAAACGGCAAGGTTTGCCAATGAAAAAAATATTCCAATGGTGGCGCCATGGAATGCGTTCAGGACACTGGAAAACATTAATCAAAACTATATATTGTTAAAATCTTCATTACCTACCCATTGTGAAGCTTTGACCCAGTATATTTTAAAACAAGTAAAACCTTCAGATATAGCCTTGGTGGGCAGGGAAAAATCCAAAAACCTGATGTCTTATTTTCAGGCAGAGATAGATAAAACTTTTTCCGCCAAACCTGTATTGACCCAATGTGTGGTAAAAGATGATTATAAATTTGGTGATGAGTACAAATACCTGGACTCTTTAAAAAAGGTCTATATCGTGACCGAATTTGAAGATCCCAATGTAGTATTTAATTTTCTCCGACACCTGAATATGATGCGCAGATCAAGGGATATAACAGTAATAGGTATGCCTTCCTGGCAGGATTATTCCCGGGATTACTACGGTCTGTTTAGCCAGTTGCAAATAATTATTTCAGCATCTTCCTATGCTGATCCAACAGATGAAAAAGTAGCGGAATTTAGAAAATCTTTTTTTAAAATATATCAGGCTTTTCCGATGAAAGAAGCCTATGAAGGATATGATGCGATGCAATATCTTGTACACCAATTGACTAAATATGGAAGGTATTTTCATTTGAACAATGATGGTGAGATGTACAGCGGATTAGCCACACCAATTAAACTTGAAAAAATAATAGATCTTTCCAGGCCCGTTGACGATCGAATGAAAAACAGTAATATACAATGTATTGAAAATAAAGCATTGCACATATTGAAGTTTGATCAATTTAATTTTACCAAAGTCCAATAATTATGTTGGAAAAAAGGCAGGAAAAAATCCGAAGCCTCATACGCAAAAGGCAGTTGCATTTTTCGGTGATCCTCGAGAATGTTATGGATCCTCACAATATTGGTGCTGTGATGCGCACCTGTGATGCTGTGGGAATTGGTGAAATTTTTCTGATTAATACTCTTGACTCAGAGAAAAATAAGGTACTGGGAAAAAGAGCTTCTTCCGGAGCAAGAAAGTGGGTCGATGTATTCGAGTTTTATGATTTGAAAAAAGCGTTTGGTTTTATTAAAAGCAAAGGCTATGAAGATATTTGGGCTACCCGAATTGTTGAAAACAGCCAAAGCTTGTATGAAATCGATTTTACAGGGAAAGTGGCCTTGTTATTTGGTAATGAGCACACCGGATTGTCAGAGGAGGCAGGTTTATATGCCACTGGTAATTTTGTAATTCCCCAGGTAGGAATGGTACAAAGCCTGAATATATCCGTAGCCTGTGCAGTCTCATTATATGAAGGATTCAGGCAGAGATCAGCTGCAGGAATGTATGCCAAATCAGCATTATCCGAAGCGGAGCAGGAAACGGTATTTAAAAAATATGCTGATCGCGAGTTGATTCGATTTAAAGGAAGAAATGCAATCAGGATAATAGACTGATAAAAAACTATATTTGTTTTCAGAGTTAAAAAAATCTGATGTCAGTACCTGTATTTATTCCATCTGCCGCACAAGTGAATGCGGCCAATCTGTCTCATTATCTCCATTGGATAAATTCAAAATTGGGTACTTCATTCCACGATTATTTTAGTTTGCACCAGTGGTCAATAGCCGAAAGTGACCAATTCTGGACTAGTCTTTTTGATTATTTTAATGTAATACATGAGGGCAAATATGTTCATTGCAGATCATCTGATCAAATGCCGGGTATTAAATGGTACGAAGGAGTATTTCTTAATTACGCTGAGCATTTGGCAAGAAATAAAAATCCTGATGATGTTGCTTTAATCGAAATAGACGAAAGAGAAGCTGAATCAGCTCTTACCTGGAGTGAACTTTTAACCTCTGCGGCACGATTACAAGGTTTGTTTGACTCGTGCGGATTAAAGCCCGGCGATCGGGTAGCGGGTTATCTGAATAATATATCTGAAGCATCAATCAGTCTTTTCTCCACCTTGGCCAGTGGGTTAATTTGGTCTTCCGCATCGCCAGATTTTGGTAGTGCAGCGGTAATAAACAGATTTAAACAAATAGAACCTAAGGTGCTGATTGCAGTAGATCAGTATCGGTACGGCGGAAAGCATTTTGATAGAATAAATGAAATAAAGGAGATTTGCAAGGCGATAGATTCTATAAAAACCTTAATTGTAGTCTATGGGGATAATATAGCTCAATACGATGATTTACCTTTAATTGATATTGTGGATTGGAAATCCCTGATCAGTAAAAATTTAAATCGTACTATTAGCTATACTAAAGTTGCTTTTGATCATCCTCTATGGATCTTGTATTCCTCCGGTACCACAGGCTTGCCCAAAGCCATTACACATAGCCACGGAGGAATGTTACTGGAACATCTTAAGTACACTCATTTTCACAATGATATAAAACCCGGTGAAAAGTATTTTTGGTACACCAGTACTGGCTGGATGATGTGGAATTTCTTGCATGCAACCTGGCTTGCCGGATCTACTATCATTTTATTTAACGGGCACCCCATGTACCCTTCCAAAACAATACTTTGGGATTTGGCATCCAAATTGGGTATTAACCATTTTGGTACCAGTGCACCATACCTACACACCTGCATGAAAGAAGATATTCCCATTCCGGCTTTGCCTCATTTGAGATCAATAAGCAGTACCGGATCACCGTTGAGCAGTGAGACATATGACTGGATTTATCATCGTTTTTCTCAACAAGTTTTCTTGTGGTCTATGAGCGGCGGTACTGACATGTGTACTGCGTTTGTGGGGGGCTGTCCCATATTGCCAGTATATAAAGGGGAGATTCAGTGTATCGCACTTGGATGCGATCTGAAGGTACTTGATGAAAATGGTAAAGAATTAAATCACGGGGTAGGTGAATTGGTAATTGAAAAACCTATGCCCTGTATGCCTGTTTTTTTCTGGAATGATCCGGATGGCTCTAAATATCGGGAGGCCTATTTTGATTATTTCAATGGTAAGTGGAGACACGGTGACTGGATAGAAATCACTAAACATCAAGGCCTGATTATTCATGGCAGATCAGATACCACACTTAAAAGATACGGAATTAGAATAGGTACAGCGGAAATTTATTCAGCTTTGGCAACTGTGCCGGAAATTGAAGATAGTCTGATTATTCATATTGATAAAAATAATTCAGAGCCATGGATGCCCTTATTTGTAAAGCTATCTTTCGGGAAAACCTTGAGCGATGATTTAGTCCTCAATATAAAAGAAGCTATTAAAATAAAATGTTCACCCAGGCATGTTCCTGATGATTATTACCAGGTACAAGATATCCCCTATACGATAAGTGGAAAAAAAATGGAATCGTTGATCAAAAAAATATTTCAGGGAAATACAATAGCTGCTGCCAATAACAAATGGTCCATAAGAAATCCTGAATGTTTAGAAGAATATGAACGAATAATGAATGATCAACGCGACAAAGAAGTTTAAATAGATAAAGTATGACGAAAGAATTTTTGTATGATAAAATTCATCAAAATACATATGCTGTATTGTCTACCATTTCTAAAAATGGAAAGCCACAGTCAGCTTGTGTCGGAATCGCGGTTACACCTGAACTAAGACTTATATTCGACACCACTACTGATTCAAGAAAGTATGGAAATCTGATGCATTCGTCTGTAGTTTCATTTGTTATAGGCTGGGAAAATGCACAAACCATCCAATATGAAGGGGTGGCACACAATATTAATAAAGATGAAATTAAGGATACGCTCGAAATCTATTTTGACAAATTTCCCGACGGCCTTGATCGAAAAGTAAATTGGGATAATATCACCTATTTTATTGTGGAGCCAACCTGGATTAGATATTCTGATTTTAACGAAGCTATACCCGAAATCAAAGAAATAAGTTTCTGAATTTTCTAATTTACTTATCCAAAGATTAACTAATTTCATAGTCTAATCTATTTTAATTATGACTAACATACTCATGAATAGGCGAAATTGGCTTAAAACCAGTGCAGGTTTGATGGCCGCTAGTTCATTTGCTCAAACTTTAAAAGCTGATGAAGTGCATTATAAAGATAAAATCCATCCCAAAACCGGACGGTGGATTACAGGAATAGACCCGGATGTAAACATTAAAGCCCGAATCAATAGCAATGAAAATCCATGGGGTCCAAGTGAAAAAGCTAAAACGGCCTATCTAAATGCGTTTAGCCAGGCAGGCAGGTATCCCGATTTTGCATCCGAAGAAATCAAAGAGCGTATTGCCAAAGTGGAAGGGGTAAAGGTTGAAAATGTATTTATTTGTGCCGGACTTTCCGAATTACTTAATCTCATGGCTGATTTGCAGGGCGTTCAAAAAGGAACTATGGTCAGTGCTCATCCAACATTTGACTTAATGCCTGCGCTTGCAGCAAAGCTTGGCGGAAAATGGATAAAAGTACCGGTCAATGGAGCTATGCAGCACGATCTTGCAGCCATGCAAAATGCAATTACGGCAGATACTAAGCTGGTATACATCTGCAATCCCGGCAATCCAACCTCCACCATTGTAAATCCGAATGAGCTGAGTTTATTTATTGATCGCAATTGGCACAGAACATTGATCTTTATTGATGAAGCCTATAATGATTATATTCCATTTCCAGCCAGCCATACCATGATTCCTATGATTAGGGAAGGAAAGGATATCCTGGTGGGTAAGACTTTATCTAAAGTGCATGGTTTTGCAGGTTTGCGCATGGCCTATGCAATAGGTTCTCAAAAAGTCATTAATGAATTAAATCAATACAGACCCTGGGCATTTGGTGTCAGTGGCACTGCATATCAGGCTGCGATGATATCATTGGAAGACAAAGACCATATAAAAGAAATAGTAAAACGAACCAATGAAATAAAATCAAACACGGTAACCAGTTTACAATCGATGGGGTACAAACCATTTTTATCTTATACCAATTTTTTGATGTTCCCTATTGAACAAGAAGGAAATGTATTTGTAAAAACCATGGCTGATAAAGGGGTAGCGCTGAGATCATGGAATTTTAATAATCAAAATTATTGCAGAGTGAGCATAGGTACAAAGGAAGATATGGAACTGTTTTTGGGGGCGATGAAGAGTTTATAATGTACGATGTACCATGTACGATGTACAATGTACAATGGATGATGTACCATGTACAATGGACGAATTAAGGGATGTTCTCATTACGATTTCGGATGGATGATTTATAGGAGGTACAATGTTCTCCTTTCAACTGATTCATTATTTATGGGGTAAGGTTAGTTAGAAACTGGCCAAAAATATCGTCTTTTCTAAAGACTCTATTGAATAAAATATAATATAATTCGAATATTATTGAATATTATATAAATTAATTGTTAATTTTAAATAAATTGTGCAGCATTTGTGTAGTTTTATTAAATTTGTGTCATCATACTTAAAAGTAAGTAACGTTTTATTTTATACTGTGAGGTGATGAAATTGGCAGACATGCCCTCTTGTCTCGGGGGTGGAGAT
>CAYNIG010000291.1:0-6472 GCA_964396995.1 uncultured Saprospiraceae bacterium
CATTGGCATTGGTGATCATCAGTTTGTTTTTTTTCAGATCTCAATTGGCTAATAAAAAAATATCAGCACCCGATGAAATTAACTACATAGCCGCTTCTTCGGAAGTCAGGCAATATGCGGCCAAGACTAAGATTGCCAGCTTTTGGACCAATTCTATGTTTTCAGGTATGCCTACTTATCAAATAGAAAAATTACCACTTGGCTGGACACCATTTGATTTTATCCGTAAAGCAACAGGACTATTTATGAGTCCCATGCTTTCATTCTTTATCTCCATGTCATTACTCTGTTTCATTTGCCTGTTATTTCTGGGTATCCAACCCTGGCTGGCAGGTATTGGGGCATTTGCATATACGTTTACCTCCGGTCATTTTGTGATCGCAGCTACCGGTCATTATACCAAACTGGATGCATTAGTGTACCTGCCCCTGATTTTAACAGGATGTCATCTGATATTTAATCAGCGGAAGATCATTGGGTTTATATTATTCACTACCGGCCTTTTATTTAATATTCAGGCCAATCATATCCAGATGACTTATTATATATTTATAGTATTGGCGATCTACGGCATTGTGGAGATGATTAAAAGTTTTAAATCGAAAGCCATCAAACCTTATTTTTCATCCGCATTAATTGCTACAGCGGCCATACTGCTTTCGGTATTGGGTAATATTGCCCATCTGTATACTATGAAAGACTATGCAGATGAAACCGTGCGGGGTAAATCGATATTGACTGTAGCAAACAGCCCTCAGCCGGTAGTAAAAAGCGGTTTGGATTGGAAATATGCTTCCGAATTCAGCAATGGATATCTTGACCTGATGTCTATGATCGTACCCGGATTTGTGGGTGGGTCATCGAGAGAAAAAACATCAGCCACCTCCGATATAGCAGATGATTTCAGAAGGAAAGGTAAAAAAGTAAGTGAACCTTTTTTTACTCCGCTCTATTGGGGTTCGTTGCCCTTTTCATCCGGTCCCACCTATGTGGGCATCATCAGCTTTTTGCTGTGCTGCCTGGGCTTGGCATATGTAAAAACCAATGTAAAATATTGGGCGTGGTCTTCATTTGCAGTATTGTTGCTCATGTCACTGGGTCACCATTTCTTTTTGAATAAATTTCTCTTTGATTACCTTCCGTTTTATAATAAATTCAGGAGTCCCGATTCCATATTATTGGTAGCAGCCCCGCTTATCCCATGGTTTGGAATATATACATTGAATGAGTTGCTTAAAGGTAAATGGAAAGAATTTGAATTAAAAGCATTTCTTAAAAAATCGGCCATGCCGTTGCTTGTGTTTATTCTTGTCTTGACCATTCTCGGACTATTCCTATTCGAATTTAGTCATGAATCGGATAAAAGTTTTTGGTCAAATCTAAATGCTATGATCGATACCAGGAAAGCGTATACGATTAAAGATTCGATGCGTAGCGTATTATTGGCATTCGCTTTTTTGGCAGGATTATACTATACCTTGATCAACAAACTAAAAAGAAATCATTTTTTTATTGGTTTGGCTTTTCTCATGATGCTTGATTTGTTACCCGTAGCCAGAAGATGCCTGCCCGAGCAATCGTATGTAGAAACCAAAGTGGTGAATGATAATCTATCCAAGACGGAAGGAAATGAAGAAATATTAAAAGACAAGGAATTGCATTACCGTGTAATGGATCAGGCTAACAATACATTCAACGATGCATTTGCTTCTCTCTATCACAGTTCGATTGGTGGGTATCACCCGGCAAAGTTGCGCAGGTACCAGGATCTCATCGATGGCTACCTGGAAAAAAACCACCAGGGATGTATAAATATGCTGAATGCAAAATACATCATCAGTAAGGAAGGTCAGATTAAAGTAAACCCCGCGGCTGCAGGCAATGCCTGGTTTGTGGATACCATATTCAGCGCCAATACACCCAATGAAGAATTTGAAATGCTTCAAAACCTGGATAGTAAACACCAGGCCATTATACTGGACAGGGAATTTCCCGGTTACAAGGGAGTTTCCTTTACGCCAAACGGTAATATTACCCTTAATGAATATAAACCGGATCTGTTGGTTTATCACTATTCTACCACATCACCACAATTAGCCGTATTTTCTGAAGTCTGGTATGGACCAGATAAAGGCTGGCATGCATATATTGACGGACAGGAAGTGCCCCATATACGGGTAAATTATGTATTACGGGGTTTAAAACTACCTGCAGGATCGCATACCGTTGAATTCAAATTCTATCCCGATAAAGTATGGGCTGCGATAAAATTGAACAGAATCATACTCTGGATATTAATGATATTATTTTGTGTAGGCATTGCTTACACTATTAAAAGCACCTATTTCAAGAATACATCGGCTTCTATATAGTATTTATCTGTTATTATAATGTGTACTAATCTTTAATCAAATTTTCCTTGGAACCACTTAACAATGTATCCGTAATCCTGGTAAGTAAGGACAGACCTGATTACCTGCAGGATGCATTGAAATCATTGGTACCTCAATCCAGGTTTATCAAAGAAGTATTGATATTCGATAAAAGTGAAGATCCGGCCAAAGCAAGCAGAATAAAAAAAATAGCTGAGGCGCATGCCGCTAGCCTGTATTTAAGATCTGCTGAAATCAATACATCCACCCTTCGCAACGAAGGACTGACCATAGCTACCGGGGCCTACCTGTGTTTTTTGGATGATGACGATTTTTTATTTCCGGATTATATAGAAAGCCAATTGACTTATCTACAAAATGGAGCCTCCCTGGTGTTTTGCAATTATATTACCATAAAACACCCCCATCATCCACTGCAATTGGATCAGGTGAAAGATCGATATGCTCATCTTATACGGGCTCGTACCTGGACTGCATCATTGGGTTTTGGCCACAGTGCCCTTTCAATTCAGCGCAATTCATTTGCATTTATTGCTACTTTTATACCCATTATTCATGGTGCTATGTTTAAGAAAGATGCGTTGGAAAAAATCAGGTTTTCTGACCAAATGGTTTTTTGTGAGGATTTGCATTTTTGGATTTTATTTTACAAGAACAATCTTTCGATGGCTTTTAATAAATCCGTACTGGCTATATACCGAATCCATGAAAGTAACTGGTCGTCGCTGTTTTCTGCCAAGCACAATCTGGAATTTTACAACTCATTAAAAAATGAGAAAGCGGTGTCCGGTAAAATAAATCAGTTGATACTTAATCTTAAAATTTTAAAATTTAGCGGCTGGGGTAATCTTTTGGTACCTTTTGACAGGCAACGTATTAAAAAGTCAATTTTAAAATCCATCTACTTAATTCCTTTGATCGTGCAGGTATTGCCCTATTACTTTAGTTTGAAATATCAAAATTATATTTCCAGAAAGAGCCTGAGATGAAGATCAAGTATATCTTTTGGGACGACGATACGGGCTATGGTATAGCAGCAAAACAATTGATAACATCGCTGATCAACAATGGTATCCAGGTCTTAAAGGCCGGATTAAAACAAAGCCAACACAAACCAACTGAATATCAGAAACAGGAGTTCCATTCGGAATCGGAAGTCTACGACCTGGTTTTTATTCATACCAGTCCTTATTACATTGGTCGACATCTGGAATCAGGTAAAATCAATATGGCCTATTGCACCTGGGAGACTACCCATCTGCCGCAAAAATGGGTGCAAGAGTTAAATAAATGCACTGCCGTATTTGTAGCATCAAGTTTTAATAAAAAATACTTTGAGCAAAGTGGAGTTACCAGACCCATTCATATATTGCCTCATATTTCAGAATTTAATGGAGAAGCCGATGCTTTGCCACTGCGGAAAATACATAAATCTGATATTACTTTTTATTCTATTGGTATGTGGTCGGAAAGAAAAAACAATCTGGCTCTGATGAATGCATTTTCGAAAGCTTTTTCTAATGGAGAATCAGTAAAACTGATTATCAAAACAAGCAAAAAAGATTATACCAAACCTGGATTTGATTTATTCAAGAGGTTAGGATATACCTACTATTTTAACCTTGATCGGGTGGGCCAGGTCAGCAAGCTGGTAAAAAGGGATACCAGAATACATTTACTTACCGGAAAATGGAGCTCTGAACAGATAGCCCAGTTGCACTATTCCGCAGATTGTTATATATCCTTATGCAAAAGCGAAGGCTGGGGCCTGGGGGCATACGAGGCTGCCTGGTTTGGAAAACCTATTATCATTACTGGATTCGGTGGTCAGTTGGATTTTTTACCACCTGCCTATGCTACACTTTTACCATACCAGCTGATCAATATAAAAGACCAGGTATGGACGGAGTATAATAGAGAAAGCCAGGAATGGGCCAATCCGGATATCGATGCAGCGATACAGGCTATGAAGGAGGTATATGCCCATTCATCGACCTATGAACAACAAGGAAAACAATTGAAACAACATGTATCCGAACATTTTAATGCCAACCAAATTGTAAAATTATTTATCCAGCAGCTACAATCCTATATTGCAATCAAATAGTATCATCGTATTTACCAAAGATTTACCGGCGCTGGAAGGCGGAGGTAAGTCTATACGGCTGATGAATTGGCTTGTCTCTTTGTCATCGCAATACGATGAAGTGTACTGTATTTATTTTTATTCCGGATCGGTACCGATTCGGCCTGATCGTTTGCCCGGGAAGGTCGTTTTTAAGCCTGTTTCATTGATTCCTGTTTCAGCTGTACTCTCCTTCTTTCGCCGATGTATACTGGGAATAGGAAAACCTTATTCTTATAGTCTTTTCTGGTATGAAAACATAAATAATAATGATGTGCATATGATCCGGCACCTGGTACGCCAGGCTGATTCGATATTGATTTTCAGGTTATATCTTTTTCCTGCACTCATCCAATTTATAAATGTAAACCCCGATCTTAAAAAAATTGCCATCGATATGGACGATGCCGAGACCGATACCTTCAGGCAAATAAGTGACCAGGAATGGCAGAGGGGAGAATACAAAAAATGGATAATTAACCGATTGGGCAGCTACTACCTGAATTATTATGAAAAACATATACCTGAAAGGGTAAATACGATTTATTATTCTCACCCTCAAGATGTAATAAAATATCAGTCAGTGTACAAGAATAAAAAGGTATTGCTGCACGGTAATAAAGCACCCTATAATTCATGGGATGAGTCATGGATGTATAAAGACCAAAACACCATACTGTTTGTTGGCTCATTAAACTATTATCCCAATGAAGATGCCGTGCACTATTTAATCAATGAAATATGGCCATTAATACAGGACAAAATGTCCAATACAAAATTGATTATAGCTGGCAGTAAACCAGGCAAGTCCATAAGAAATCTGATCGGCCGGAACCAATCCATCACCTTAATAGAAAACCCGGCTTTCATTAAAGATGTATTTGATATGGCTGCTGTATTGATCGTTCCGTTGAGGGCAGCCGGTGGCACACGAATCAAAGTGTTACAATCATTTTCATATGGTGTGCCTGTAGTTTCTACTTCCATTGGAATCTCCGGCATTGAAATAAAGCATGGTGAAACCGGATTGATCGGAAATGATGCTTCCGAACTGGCTGCCTGCTGCATGGATTTGTTACAAAATCCTGCCAGGCGAAAGAATATAGCAATGAATGCCCATACTTTGTATACTGACCACTATTCCTTCAGATTAGTATAAATCAGATAAAAACTACCCCAAAGGGTGACCTGTATCCATTTTTAACTTCTTATTTTTAGCTAATGAAAAAGATACTATATCTCTGTGCTATTTTATTCCTTTCCATTTTAATAAGCCAGTGTGGCAGACCTACTATAAATACAGCTGCCGGGAGCTGGCAATTTTTAGGTGATAAATGGGTGAATTTTGGTGTGGATCACGATGAATTGATGCTTGGAAATATTCGCGATAATTTCAGGCAAATACGATTGCGTGTGACCGATGGCCCCTTGCACATTATGGACATGAAAGTGCATTATGATAATGGTGGGGTACAGGATATACCGATCAAAGCATTGATCAAACAAGGCCAGCAGTCCAGGATTATCGATCTCAATGGGGGCTCAAGGTCATTAGAAAAAATCACTTTCTGGTATGAGACCGTTGGATTCAGGAAAGGACGATCCAGGGTGGCCGTTTGGGGATTAAAGTAAAAAAAAAAAGTACTCCCATTAAAAATTTATAGTCATAGATTGTTGTTCAATCAGTCTATGAATAAGCTATTTTTGTTGGTCATCTGTTTTTATTTTATATGTATTCTGTCTTCTTTTTCCCAAAACACCGGTACTATTTCAGGCCGCGTATTGGATAAAAGCACTCAATCCCCTATTGAACTCGCGACGGTACAAATTGAAAGCCTGAATAAAGGCAATACCTCAGATTCTTTGGGTTATTTCCAGATCGATAAAATTCCCGTCGGTACATACAACATTCAGATCAGCTACCTGGGATTTAAAACCTTTACCTTGTATAATG
>CAYNIG010000292.1:0-6469 GCA_964396995.1 uncultured Saprospiraceae bacterium
TTCATAATTCATTCATACTGAATCGTCAGATTGTTCATTAGAAAATTCTAATGAAAAATCTCGGATAAAATAGTACTCTTTTTCATGTAATTTAGGCTAATGGAAAATTTTCAAAAAATAATGGAGGCATTTGAAATTCATTCCCCAGAAGAGATCAGGGATTGTTTTGAACATGGCGTCAGTCCTAATGACAAAATAAACGGAAAACCATTATTCCTGGAAATGGTCAATATGTACCTCAGAAGCCCAAGATTTAAAGATTGTATCCAGGTATTTATTGATCATGGACTCATTTTTAATGACCACGTATTATTGACGGTATTATCGGATGATGGAGAAAAATTGAAGAAATATATTGCGGATGAGCCTTCCATCATACATAAAAGATATTCACTGGATTGCACTTTTACCCCCCTTACCGAAGTTACTTTGTTGCACATATGTGCTGAATACAACCTGGTAAAATCAGCCAGGGTCTTAATGGAGCACGGGGCTGACATCAATAGCAAGGCAGGATTGGATAAGTATGGTTTTGGAGGACATACCCCAATATTTCACACGGTAAATCAGCACCAAAATGCCAGTATGGGGATGCTGAGCATGTTAGTGGATCAGAAAGCAGATTTACAAATTACAGTAAAAGGATTAATCTGGGGCAAAGGATATGAATGGGAAACTTATATACCCGCAGTGAACCCCATTAGTTATGCTATGATGGGATTGCTCAGGCAATTTCAGCGAACAGAAGCCGATATCTATGAAATAGTGGAATTATTACAAAAGGCAGCCAATGGTATTGATTATCGCTCTCCTAATATCCCAAATAAATACCTGTTTAAATAATTGAAATAAACCCAAAAAAATCATTAGAAATGAATTTTTTATCCTCCGGATTGACGAAGAAATTGAAAATTCTTTCTATTGACAACTTTCATGATTCATTCATATTGAATCGTCAGATTGTTCATTAGAAAATTCTAATGAACAATCTCGGATAAATAAGTTCCTATTGAATAGGCTTGATCCCAGATCAATTACTTTTAAGCACCATGGCCGGTTTCATCCTGTTGACTTGCCAGATTTTGATGGAAATCACTCCCAATATCAGGAAACAAATACCAATAAATGATTGGGTAATAGTCACAGCATTGATACCAATATTAATTTTAAAGACCAGGTCCATAAGTAATTTTGTTAAAGTGGTCCCTGCATAGATCCCTATGAAAGACGCTATGAAAAAAATCAGTAAATAACTTTGGTGAATCACCAATACTATATCATTTAATCCGGCCCCCACTACCCTTCGGATTGCAATTTCTCTTGATTTCTTCAAAATGGTGAGTGAAATCAAAGCAAACATTCCGGTGGCGGTCAGTAAAATAGAAATGATGGCAAACCAAAAGAAAATGGTAGCAATACTTTCATTTACTTTCTGAGCTTCTGTTTCTAACTCATCCTGATAAAAAGCATCGAAGGGCTTTAATGGGTATATGGTAGTCCATTTGGCTTTTAACTGGTCGTAAACAGATCGTAAAGAATTGGGATTGGCTTGCACTATTAAATATCGGTATAAATCAGGGGATCCTTTGACCATTACTATTGGCTGCAGCTGATTAAAAAAACCACCCATATAAATATCCTTGGTCACCCCTATAATGGAATAGCTAACAGTATCCACCCTGAATTGTTTACCAATGGCATTTTCAGGAGTCCATCCATACTGACTGCACAAATTAGCTGAGACGATTGCATTTTTATAAATATCTCCTTCTCCCTTTTCATTAAATTTACGACCGGCCAGCATTTGTATACCCATCACACTAAAATAATTTTCTCCGGTTTCAAGGTAATTTATTTCTTTTTTTACACCTTCAGATTCCATTGCCATATTTCGCCACGAAAAACCGATGTGTCCCCTTGTGGTAGCCAGAGCTTTGACTTCTGGTACTTGTGACAGAGCATCATACATCGTTTTATTAGTTCCTTTAGGGGTCTGGATGCCGATGATGTTATTTTGATTGAATCCAAAATTGTAATCTCGTTGGAAAGCAGAGTTTCTGGCGAAACCGAACCCGGCAGTCACTGTAATAAAGGCAACGATAATCTGGAAACCCAATAATAGCCTGGAAAATAGATTGGTACCACCGTATTTGACTCCGCCTCTGAATATTTGGGTGGCATTGTAGCGCGCAGAATAATAGGCGGGATAAATACCAGCAATAATCGTTACACCAAAAAGAATAAATATCATAAATCGCAGTAGTGCCATGTCCTTAAGATAATCTGCATTGAGTTTTATCCCATCAAACATATTATTAAAAGTAGGTAGCCACCAGGCGGTAAATGCCAATGATAACAAAATAGCACAAAATACGATAGCACCACATTCAAGTAATTGTTGAATTATGAGTTGCCGGGTGGAGCCACCTAAGACTTTTCTTACTCCCATTTCTTTCAAGCGTTTATTTGACCGGGCTACAGTAGTGTTGGCAAAATTAAGGCAGGCAGATAATAAAATCAGGATGGCCAAAATCATGGGGCCGTAGACAGCTGAATCATCTGGTCGTAATTCAAGGGAATCGTTATTCATCTCGGCTTCGCCCTTGTCTGCCAAGTCTGCCATGGAAACCAAGAAAAACTGAGCAATCTTTAAATCTTTCCGTGCATTATTTTGAATGACGGCATACTTTTTAAAATCTTGCTCCAACCTCTTGGCTTGGCTTTCATCCGGAATTTTAAGAAATAGAGCGTCCACAAGCCAGCTCCAATCATCAGATTTTAAAAAACTACTGTCTGACCTTATATAATTATTGAAATTAGTAAGTGCATTAAATCGCAAAGAGGAATTTATAGGTACATCTTTCAAGACACCTTTTACAGTCAATGGCTGTTGATACGATTCACCAGCATGTAAAATTAGAGTTTTCCCTATAGGATCTCTATCACCAAAAAACTTTTTGGCTTCTGATTCTGTCAACAATATAGCTGATCTGTCAGTCAGGTCTTTACTTCCGGAAACCAACGTAAAGTTAAAAAAATCAAAAAATGCAGGATCCGTAAAATGAATATAGGAATTGAGGGTCTCATCCTGGTCTGCTTTTATGGCAAGGCCCATACCTTCCCAACGTACAAATTCCTTTACACTTGAAAATTCCTTTTTTGCAAATTCCCCAACGGGAAGCGGACAATATCCGTTTTTCAAATCACCAGCATCGTTTTTAGTGATCACTCTGAATATGTGCTCACGATCCTGATGAAAATCATCAAAGCTAAAACTGAACCTGTAATCCTGAAATGCCCAAACCAATGCAGTGATGCCAATGGCGAGACCAACTATATTAATGACAGTATATAATTTACCAGCAACCAGATTGCGGGCAAGGAATTTTAATTGGTTTTTTATCATACAAGTTGATAATTGATTTTCATGCCAAAAACCTACAATATTGATAATCAATTATTTAAAACCAGATATTAAATCAAAGTGATGTACGAAATCGATACAAGTTGTAAAATTGAAATACCCGATTCAACGTTACAAGGCAATTTTATACTTAAGATTGATACGCCTTGAAGTCAGATAATTTGGAATAGCGTATTGGTTTCCATAAACTGTTTTGAACCAGGTATTGGAGGCCACATTGGATACTTTTAGAAGATTGAAAAATTCAAGGCTTAGCCAGGAGCTTTCTGCAAATTTAAAAAGGTGTTTAGGATGTTTTGATTTCCATTTTTCATCCCAAATTAAATATGAAAAACCAAGATCTACCCTATGGTAGGCAGGGAACCGATAGGTGTTTCGGTAAATGCGATTATTACCAGGTAATCCAAACGGTTGTCCGGTGCCAAGGGTAAAATTGAGATTAACTTTAAGGTTCTCGTTTTTGGGAAGGTAATCCTGAAAAAAAGTGGAGATAGTAAGAAACTGGTCTGTAGGCTTTGCCACATCTTTTACCTCTACCCCTTCCGGTTGACCTTTTTCTCTTTTTTGATGTTGTACTCCGTGGATTGCTTCTCTCGCTCTTAAGAAGGAAACATTAAACCAGGATTCAGCTCCGGGAACAAATTCACCATTTAATCTAAAGTCTAATCCGGTGATATAACCTTTATTATCATTTTGACCTGAGTATTGAATGCGCACATTGTCTATATCGTAAATGATCTGGTCCCATAGCTTTTTATAATACACTTCTGTAATCAGGCGGTAAGGAATTTTATTTTTCCCCTTTACAAAATCCCAGGTAAACCCACTGAGTAGATGCAATGATTTTTGAGATTCTAAATTTTGATCTACTATGCCTTCAGGGCTTCTGAGCTCCCTGTAAAAAGGAGGTTGATAATACAGGCCAGCTGCTACTCTGAATGAAATATTTTTATCCCAGGATCCGGGTTTAAACATAAGCTGTGCCCTCGGGTTAAAAAATAATTCTTTGTTTAAAGTCCAATAACCGGATCGAACTCCTAGGGTCAGCCTGGTCTCCCCTGCATTGCTTTTTTGAATGGAGTATTCATCCTGTATAAAAGCAGCAAATCTGGTTGATTCCAGCTCATTCCTTGTCTTTAATACCCGCTTAAACACAATAGCATTTTCATTATGCGGAATACTGTACAGTGCAGAGTCCAACCTTTCCCAATCATTCAACCTGTCCAGTATATTTTCCTGCCTGGCCCTCAGCCCCCATTGTATAAAATGAGTTTTATTTTCAGTATGAGCAGGGTGATATTCGTAGCCCCCTTTCATTTCCAATGAATTTACTCTAAGCCATAGTATATTTCTGGCATAGGTATGTTGCACCCCATCTCCTAATAATAATAATTCTCTGCCTGCAGTTTCGGAGCCAAACCCGGCATCAATGACACTGAGCCGGTAATCGCTGATGATGTCAAATGTCTCTTTCTCCAATGATTGAAAAGCAGATCCAAGAAATTTAATAAAAAGCGGATTCCTTTTTCGTTCGGGTATATAAGTGAGTGAAGCACCTGCCATACCGGTTTTAAAATTGTCAATCTCGGCACCATTTATATTGGCATTTAATCGCAATGTAAAGTTGATCAATCCGGTAGCGGTAGATCTGGACTCAGGCGTAAATCTGAATACCGAGGTATTATAATTACCCAACAATCCAATTTGCCAGCTCTTATTCAAATCATAAGTAAAATAAGCCTGTACATCGGCAAAATCGGGCAAATATTCCCCCTTGAGTTGCAATGAATTTAATAGATAACGGGTTGTCTTGTACCTGGCACCCAGTAGATAAGTAAATCTTTTATAGTTGCTTTTTCCTAACCTATGGCTTCCTTCAAGATGGGAAGTAGCACCTAGAAATGATGCTGATACGGATCCCCTCAAAGAGTCGGGTCTTTTGTATTTTATGTCCAGTACCGATGATTGTTTGTCGCCATACCGGGCCTGAAATCCACCGGAAGAAAATGAAAGATCGCGAATCAAATCAGTATTGGGAAAAGTGAGTCCTTCTTGCTGACCACTGCGAACCAATTGAGGCCGGTAGATTTCAAAATCATTTACATACACCAAGTTCTCATCATAATTACCACCTCTAACCTGATACTGACTACTTAGCTCACCTCCAGTTCCAGATGTTGTGCCTAGTGCAATATGGGGCAAAATGCTTTCGAAGTTGCCAGTAGTAGAAGGTATGAGTTTTAAGGCTTCAATATTTTCCTTTATCATTCCCCCGGTACGCACTGCTGATTCCCGGATGATCACCTCCATCGTGGAATTTTCCACAACGAGTTCGAAATCGATGACGATCGTTGATGAAAGTGATATTTGATTAAGTCTAAATGAAGCAGTTTTATAACCTATGCGGCTTACTTCAAGAATAATTTCGGGAGGGCTTCCTGGTATATTTAATTGATAATTTCCCTGATCATTCGATTCAGTAGAAATATTGAGGTTTCTTACAAAGACAGTAGCCAGTTCGACCGGGATTCCAGATTCCTGATCTTTGATGTGGCCTTTTAAGATGATACCAGACTGAGCCAGGATAATATCAGAAAATAAAATCAGGATAAAAAAATAAATACTCCGGGTATTTGAAAGCATGCAATTAATTTGAATTACACAAAAATTTGTTGAGGATTGATTTGTTTCAATTTTTCTATTACCGCTTTAGGTTGGGGATCAGCAAAGATAGCATTGCCAACTACTAACGTATCAGCACCTGCCTTCAGTATTGATTCTGCATTTTGTAATCCTACCCCGCCATCTATTTCTATTACTGCATTGGAGTTTTCTTCTGTCAACATTAGTTTTAACCTCTTTATCTTAGGAATAGTCTGGTAAATGAATTTTTGACCACCAAATCCTGGATTCACAGACATGATCAGAAACAAATCAGCTATTTCCAGTATGTCTTTTAAAACTTCTACCTGAGTGTGAGGGTTGATTGCAACTCCAGCTCTTACACCTAGTTTATGTATGGCATCCAGCGTCCGGTGCAAATGG
>CAYNIG010000293.1:0-6465 GCA_964396995.1 uncultured Saprospiraceae bacterium
TGCATTGCACATTCCAAAGGGACAATGGATTACAGGAGGAGATTGGAATCATGAAAACTGGGGTGGAGAACTCCCTTCGCGATTTTGGATTGATTCTGTAACGCCTCACAATCCAATTGCGTTGAACAGATTAGATGGGCATATGATATTGGCCAATTCACTTGCTATGAAATTATCAGCTGTTGATAATACCATTGGAAAAATAGAAGGTGGCGATATTCCACGAAACGCTAAAAACGAAGTAATCGGGATTTTTAAGGATAATGCTTCTGCCTTGATAGATAAAAATATTCCTCCTCCGTCGGCTGATATAGAATATCAAAATCTGAAATCGGCAATGGAATATGTTGCCTCTAACGGAGTGACTATGGTGCATCATATGGGTGATTTCAGGGACCTGGAATTTTTCCGAACAAATAAGGATAGTCTGATTATCCGAATTTATGCCGCTACTCCTCTGCAATATTGGCACTTACTTGATGATTACGTAAACAGGAATGGCAAGGGCGATGAGGTGTTGCATTGGGGCATGCTTAAAGGATTTATGGATGGCTCCTTGGGCTCACATACTGCGGCCATGCATCAGGATTTTGCTGATAAAAAAGGAGATAAAGGTTTTTTAATTAATTCCCTGGATTCATTAAAAACGTGGATTCAGGCTGCTGACTCTAACAGTCTTCAGATTGCTGTGCATGCTATTGGAGATAAAGCAATCACCGATTTGTTAGATATTTATGAGTATACGATCTTGAAAAATGGAAGAAGAGACAGAAGATTCAGAATAGAACATTTTCAACACCCCGGGTTTGACGATATACATCGAATGAAACCCCTTGGAATAATTGCCTCCATGCAACCATATCATGCTATAGACGATGGATGCTGGGCTGAGAAAGTACTTGGGGCGGAAAGAATAAAATCGACCTATGCCTTTAGAACCATTTTGGATGATTCTGTGAGATTGGCTTTTGGGTCAGATTGGTTTGTAGCACCGGCTGACCCTTTGCGCGGTATCGATGCTGCCGTAAACAGGCATACAACTGACGGTAAAAACCCGGGCGGTTGGCTACCAGAACAAAGGATTACGGTAAATGAAGCATTGCTTTCATACACTTCTGGTGCTGCTTATGCTTCTTATGATGAATCAAAAATAGGGCAAATAAAAAATGGTTTCCTTGCTGACCTGGTGCTGATAGATAAGAATTTGCTTCAGTTACCTAAGGATAGTATCCAGTATGCTCAAGTGGTTTGGACCATGATGAATGGTAATATTGTATATAAAAAGTTGGCGCTTTAAATTGCCTCAGCTATAGATATAGACCTTTTTCACCTCAATTTCTTTTAGAATTAAAATATCATTAACCTAGTGTTCTTCACCAAGTTATAAATATAATGTACTTTTGCAAGTTCCCGATGAAACGTGGTCTGCTTATTTACCAGCTTAGTTTGATTTTGCTTTCTTTCAGCTTTGGAAGACCATTAAACGTGGTAGATAAAAGATTAGACCATCCGCCACCCCGCATCATTCGTACATGCTGCTCCTTTGGCGTAAAAGTAAAAATGTCTGTACTTCCATTTGTAAAGTATAGTGATATTTCAGGACCAGAACTAATAGGTCCGCATACCTTTCTCGGAAGCCGCCAGGAAGGGAATGGAATTATATATACCCGTAAAGGTGGTTTTATAGATATTGGTCATGTAAGGGATCAGGCAGACTGGACCGCATTCCTTTACAATCTCTTAATTAAATATAAATCTGATAATCAGACATTTGCCCAACTGAAATTGGGTTATGAGGGAGGACTTAAAACATTGAAAGTAAGCATCCCCAATGAGCTGTCTGACGAGGATATCATGGTCATTGCAGGCAGGATTGCCTATGACTTGTCAGTTTGGCATGAAATCGGAACCTGGAATGGTACCTCGTTAGTCCCTTTATTACCCGAGAAGTATTCAGCTTTTTCTGTTGAAGATGGCTATTCCAATTTGTTAGGTATCAGACTGGGAATCCAGGCTCTCAAAAGTAATCTGCCTTATGAGCAAGCTATGACGGAACTGGTAAAAAGCGAATTGGATTTGTTAGATGCATTGCCTCAAAAGGCAGACACGTATAAAGCAATGATGGAGGTTGAAGGGGACTGGTGGTCTTTAAGAGCAAAACTTCCCAGTAAAAACCTGATGAAAAAAAGGGAGTTTAAACTATATCCCTGTGTCAACCCGGTTTTAATAGATGGCTCCGATATTGCAGTATCGAGTTTATGCTTGCCCATGTTATCCGGTGGGAGCGATCCAAACGAATACTACAGAATACACATTATTATCAATAATAAATTTCCGATTAAAGAAATATTTGAAGATTCAAAGAAGAAGAGCATTACTCAAAAAGATTTTCCTGCTTTAATTCAATACGCGGCTCAGGAATCAAAGAGGTATTTTGATGCCATGGTATACAAGCCGTATCCATTACGAAAGAAAATGAAAGCCTGAGAGAAACTATTTTTATTTCACCAACACAATGTTTCCATACTTGGTATGTAATTTCCCATCCGCTGTAGTGTAGGTTAACTTATAAATATATACGCCCTGTGGTGCATCCTTACCTTTAATCCTGCCATCCCATACCAATATTGAGTTTGAAAGGGCAGGGTTTTTTAAATCGGCATACACATTGCCCCATCGGTCGTAAATCGTGATCCGGTTAATTTCAATTACCTGTGGTGCAGGATAAATATGCAATACTCTGTTTGTTTCATTTGCAGATGAAGGTGAAAAAATATTGGGTACATATACATCCACTACCGGATCAACTATAATCCTCATCGTATCCCGGGCTATACATCCATTAATATCAATCGCTTCAATAATGTATAAGGTGGAAACCAATGGTTGTGCAATTGGATTACGGCAATTGGTACAGGATAAATAGTTTGCGGTAATCCATTTAAAACTGGTAATGTTAAAATTGGCAGCAATAGTTAATCTTACTGTATCTCCCAGTTTAATGGTACGATCACTTCCAAGGTTTATTTTCAATCCAGTATTGATTGGATCGAAAGCAATTTGGGAGATAAAGGTGCATGCATTTGCCGATTTGATGATCAGATCAAACGTATCTGAAGGTGGATTATTGAGTTTTAACGGTAATGAATTGATGATGGTTGATGCAGAGTTGATACCCAATGCGTAGCTGTAAGGCCCGACACCTCCACCCACATTAGAAATGATTACCGATCTTCCACCTGCTGAGGAGCATCCTGAGGATTCCTGGGAAATGGTTGCTTTTACATTTTCAACTAAAATACTGTAATACACCACACTATCGCATCCATTGGCAGCTTGATTGACCAATCGCACAGAGTCCTGGGTATGATTTGCATTGAATGTGATCCCATCCATTACCACCGTTTCACCATTACATATCGTGTCTTTTATTTGGCGAATTACAGGAGATAATAAATTCAGATTTACATTTACCACGCTATCGCATCCCGTGCTGGCTCTGCCTGCCAAACGGACTGAACCGGATAAATTATTTTTATCAAAAATCATAGTTCCAACGGTAATGATATCATCCGGGCAAATGCTGGCATTTAAATTAAAGACTTTATCCGGAATGAAATTAATATCTACCAGCCTGATCGTATCGCACAATCCAATTATTGAGGATGGAATGGTGTCGACGCCGCGTGGATTGGAAAAGTTGTAGTCCTTATTATTTATTTTTACCGTTTCCAATGCGCAGGCCGTACGGCGAAAAGTGTCCCGGTATGGCGTGCAATCACAGATTTTATCAAAATCAAACTTTAGCGTATCACAGCCAAAGCTATGAGTGAGCTCTACATGGCGGGTTGCCCCAAATGGTATTGGGCCAGATAAATAAAAAGAATCCTGGATGCTGCCACCGCCGGAAAGTATAGTCAGCGGATCGTTGCTATTCGGGTTATCGATTTTTATCTTGAAAGAATACGTTTTGGTACTAAAATCACATACACTGGTACTGTCCCCTTTTGTGATGTACTTTACTGATTTAAAAGTAAAGGTATGTGCATTGCTGATCAACTGCATTTTACATCCATTGGCATCCAGCACACTGTCAATAGTGATGGAGTCGCCAATGAGGCCAAATGAAGCAGATAGAGTAAACCTGTCTGCACTCACAAATGGATAAACCGAGGTACGCCCCCCGGCAAAAGAATAATATATGGAGACCGGTTTATTAGGTGTGTTCAACTGCATATTGATATTAAATTGCCGCTGACTCGGAGGTGCACATTCCACTGGATTGGTATTGAGTATAGTCAATGAACCCATTCCGACTTTTAATACAGCGGTGTCCATATATACACAAGAATCTTTAGTAAGTGTGTAGGAAACAATATGGTCTCCCGGGCCGGCAATGGCAGGATAAAACAGACCATTTACTATTCCGGGTCCAGACCATACCCTGGTGAGTTTATTACTATCGGCCGGGTTGAGCCCGATAGAAAATACGGTCAACGGTTTAGGTCCATCACCACTACAAAATGGTTTTTCATCAGCGATAGTGACAGTTATAGGATCACAAAGACGGGTTACACATGTGAGCGAGGCGGCGGTGCCGTTTGCACAGGGTGCGGCGGCCAGAGGAGTAACCCTTATCCCAACGCGGGTACCCAAAGTTAGATTGCTAAATATCATTTGCTGAGGACTTCGGACTCCGAATGGTCCTTGTAATAAATCAATTTGGTAGTCAGTAGCTCCTGGAGTTTTATCCCATTGAAATACAATACTATTATCAGTGACTGCGCAATTTAGATTTTTAATTGACTGCAGGGGATTAATTATAGTAGCTGTTTTCGAAACGGAATCACCAATGCAGCCGTCCCCTTTAGCATATAGGGTAATTTTATATATGCCGGTGTCTAATTGCAGATTTTGAACAGGGGTATTTGAGATCATTGGTTTTCCAGGTCCGGTGATGGTCCAATTATAAGTGGTAGTATTGTTTTTTTTGCCAATATGATTTATAGATATGGGGGTTCCATTACAGGTATTATCCGGATTGATTGTAAATGGTGAGGTGATACTGTCTTTTACTACCAGTTCCAGTTTTTGTTGGGCAGGGCACACCGGTGCATCCTGATAGGCATAGAATGACCTGGACTGTCGAATGGTATCGCCTTGCTTGTGAGATTGTCCAAGACCGCCGGGAGAATCATAATATAATGGATTGGTCAAATTAGCTCCGGTAATAGGAGGCAATACAACTTGTTCACATGCAAGGATAGGTGTGATAGAATCAATGGTTGGTCTCGGGATTATTACGATATTAAATGATCTTTCGCTCACACATCCGATTGCATTAGAATCAAATACAACAAACCTTCTGGATTGGGTAATGATGGTACCGGGAAAAAAATCAGTAGTTTCATTTGGGTAAAAATCATCATGATAATGTTCTGTACCGGATAATAAATCTCCACGGATCACGGGTAATCTGAATTCATTACATACGGAAGTGTCATTCACCGGTGATATTATTGGCCGTGGGAAGATTTCTACGTTGAGATTAACAGAAGCAAGGCATCTGGCATCTCCGGCAGACACTAGAAATCTGCTGTTGTTTTTTACCAGTGTACCCGGAGCTACAATAATACTGTCTGTTACCCTGGTATATTTAAAATCAGGCAAGTCTATTTTTGGTAAAGTAAATGTATCACAAGATTGCACGGATTGGTTTACATTACCCAGGTTGGGTCTGGTCAAAATACTAATGTTAAATGGTTGTTGACTAATACAACCGTTGTTTCGGGCAAATGCAACCAGTCTTGTATTATTTGTGATTAGTTCACCTGGCATATAGTCCCTGGTATTGTTTGGGAACTCTAAATCATGATACAGTACTTCAGATGTAAGATTGTTGCCAGCTATAGCTGGTAAGACCAATGCTTCACATGCGATGGTATCCCTGATGGGAAGTAATTGAGGACTTTTGGTAATATCTAATCTAAATGGCTTTTCGCTAAAACATTGCGGATTTCCGGTGTATTTATAAAATTGGGTACTGGTCTTAATATACTCACCCGGTAATTTAAAATTCCCTATTGCCCCGGGTTGCAGATAATAGCGGATATTGGTACCGAGACTATCATCTAAAGGTAATGATATAGAATCACAACCAGCCTGGGCTATTTTTAAGTCGAGGTTGGGCGGGGGTGAAATGGATATATTTATGGTGTCCATATTCATACATTTCTGAGAAAGATGCTTTGAATTACGTAGCCGGTTATACTATTATTAATGATTACAGCGAAAGAGAATGGCAACTGGAAAGAGCAGCCGGTCAGTGGGACAAAGGTAAAAGCGCCAATACATTTGCGCCGCTTGGCCCCTGGTTAGTTACATCAAAAGAAATTGGCGACCCTCATAATTTAAAAATCTGGTTGAAAGTAAATGGGGTTATACGGCAGAATGCCAACACAAGCG
>CAYNIG010000294.1:0-6458 GCA_964396995.1 uncultured Saprospiraceae bacterium
ACAAAGAAAGAATGGCAAATAAAAAAAATATACTTAACCAGCAGACCCTAATTAAAAGTAACTGAATGAGAAATATAATATCTTTTATGCATGTACCCATTTTTCTGCGGAGCAACTGAACTTAATTACATTACCGAGAGACCATAATCACCATTTTCTAAGAAGTACGGTTTATATTTAGTATTGAACTGATTAAGCAATAATAAGGTGTTATCCCTTTAATTTTCTTTCCACCACATCTGCAGGATATTTTAATGCCAGATTCCGTATCTCGTAGGTAAACTCCGAGAATATTTCTTCCCATAGTTTAATTTCCTCAGGTGAATATTGATAAAATCCATCTCCGTTTAGTATACCTCTCCCACCCCGCTGTACTATATCGTCAATCAGTTTAGGTACAGTAGACTGGTTGTTTAAAGTGGGATTTAATTCTTTCATCACCGTGTGATAGGCAGGCACACCCGTCATATCCATCCATCTGAATACTCCCATTAAAGTCATAAAATAACCTGTATTATTTCTGCATGCCCTGTCTACATCCTCAACTGTAGCATATCCGTTTTCTACCAGGTAAAATGCTTCACGATACATAGCGTACATCAATCGATTAGCTATAAAGCCTCTGATGTCCTTTCTTACCAAAGTTGGCTCTTTACCCCATATTTTGGATAAATTATATAACCACTCCGACTTTGTAATATCGGTTCGATCGCCACAGATAATTTCGAGGAAACGAGTTGTATGTGAAGGTTCAGCCCAGTGTAATCCTACAAATCGTTCGGGATGAGATACCAGCGATTGTAATAATGTAATCGGAATGGCTGAAGTATTGGAACAAATAATAGCGTGAGTATTAACTACCGGAACTATTTTTTCATAAACGGCTCTTTTGATTTCTATACTTTCCAGGGTGCATTCTAAAACTATTTTGCATGGACTCAACAAGGAATAATCTTCTGAAATGTTGACCTGCACCAGGTAATGGTTAGCCGGATAGGGAATCATTTTTTTTTCATACGCTTTGTTCAGATGGCTTTTAATCCTGTACGAAGCTGTATTCAAATCTGATGGTATGGGTGCTATGGCTACCACCCTATGACCTGCAATTAAAAAACAAGTACATATGCTGCAACCCATCATTCCCAATCCCACCACTCCTATTGAGATGTCAGCAGGATTTAATTCATCTTGATTTTCCTTCATTACAAGTTGCCTTTTTTGAGTTCATCTATGGCATGATTAGCTGCTCTTGCGGTCAATGCCATAAAAGTAAGCGAGGGATTTTGATTTCCAACCGAAGACATACAAGCCCCATCGGTGACAAATACATTTTTACAGGCATGTAATTGATTCCACTTATTCAACATAGATGTTTTAGGATCATGACCCATTCGTACACCACCCATTTCGTGAATATCGAGCCCCGGATTCCAATTGACATTATCCCAGGTTTTTATATTTTTACATCCGGCTGCATCCAGCATTTCCGCTGCTTCCCGCATAAAATCATCTTTCATTTTTATATCGTTATCAGCATACCCCACATTTATTTTCAATAAAGGCACCCCCCATTGATCTTTTTGATTATCGTCTAATGATATTTGATTTTCATGCAAAGGAATGGTTTCCCCCTGCATACCAAAAGAAACAGCCCAGGGTCCAGGATCAGTCATTTTGGCTTTAAGCTCATCGCCGATACCTGCTTGACTATAATCTTTTCCCCACCCTGATCTGTAAGCTATAAAATAGCTCATGTAACCGCCTAAGAATGGAGAATCATTTTTTTTGACATTTTTAAAAGAAGGCATGAATGCCTGCGTAGGCCTTCTTCCATAATGATATTTATCCAGGTAGCCATCTACAGTCGCGTCCACATTGCCACGATAATTATGGAAGGCGATATATCTTCCCAGTAAATCATGATCATTGCCCAAACCTTTCGGAAAACGGGATGATTGGGAATTTAATAATACCAGGTTTGAATTAAGGGTAGCTGCGTTAAGGAAAATTACTTTTGCATGGTATTCCGATTCTTCTTTTGTATGCTGATTTACCACTTTCACACCAATAGCTTTATTGGTATTGTCATCATATATAATGGAATGCACTACATGATCAGGCAACAAGGTAAGATGTCCTGTCCTGGCGGCCCAGGGCAAGGTAGATGATACAGAACTATAATATCCTCCATATGGACAGCCTCTTTCACATAAGGTCCTTCGCTGACACCGCCCACGACCCTGGTCCAAATGAATCTGCTGTGGTTCTGTCAGATGAGCACATCTGCCAATGATCACTCGTCGTTGCATATTATATCTTTTATGCAATGCCGCCTGAATGTCTTTCTCTACACAGTTAAGTTCAAAGCCAGGCAATACCTCACTATCCGGCAAATTCTCTATTCCGTCCCGATCACCGCATATGCCTACAAATTTTTCCACATGGCTATACCAGTATTCCAGATCTTTATAACGTATTGGCCAATCGGTTGCATATCCATCTCTGGCCGGAGCCTCAAATTCATAATCAGACCACCGCTGTGTTTGCCTGGCCCATAATAATGATTTACCTCCAACCTGATATCCTCTGATCCAATCAAACGGCTTCTCCTGTATATAGGGATGGTCGGAATCTTTTACAAAAAAATGTTCGGTAGCCTCTCCGTAGGCATAACATTTGGATACAACTGGGTTTACCGCTATATTTTCTCTGGGCATTCTACCCCTGTGGGCGAAATCCCAGGGATTTTTAGTGGCTGTCGGATAATCCCCATGTTTTACATTTTTACCCCTTTCGATTACCAAGGTCCTGAAGCCAGCATCACAGAATTCTTTTGCCGCCCAACCTCCAGTCATTCCGCTACCAATTACAATGGCATCAAAACTATGATCCGCCGGTAAAGATTTAATTTGAAACATTCATTAAAGTTAGACAATGCCGGGAATTGTAATGCAATGGTAAAGGATATTTCAAAAAAAAATTCAGCTTCGTTAAACTTTTGCTGATTGCCCCAGTCTATTCATTGTATTTGTTGATACTGAAAAATACTTCTCCCTGATCTTGGCAGTGCCTTGGTCAGAAATCAATTTGTAACTTTTAAAACTTTATATAACCATGAAAAACATTTTTTTAATGGGCCTTATCGGCTTGTCTTTATTTGTAATGGTAAGTTGTGAAAAATCAACTCATACCGAAGATTCAATTATAAGTGAATACAATATGGAATCTCCTACCGTCAATAATGCAGATGCACAGGATGTCTTGAATACACTTGAAAATTTACAAGATGAATTACTAGAAGAAAGAGGAAGTACTGTATGTCCTGTGATCACCAGCACTGCGCCTAAAGGTAGTTTTCCCAATGTTGTTACGATTGACTATGGTCCAGGATGTGTAGATAAGAAAGGAAGATATCATTCAGGTAAAATTGTAATTGAGCAATCCGATTCCATGCATAATCAGGGTGCTGTAAGGAAAACGACATTTGTCAATTTCGGTATCGATAGTATAAAACTTAAAAATGGTATGGTCACCGTTACCAACGAATCCGGGGAGAATGGCAGGAAATTTATAAGAAAAACTTCCGGAATGACTATAACCGGGCCAAAAGGCACTTTAGATCTACAATCAATACATGCCAGAATTCAAGTAAAAGGCGGGGATACAAAAGACAAATCCGATGATGTATGGAAAATAGAAGGTGAAAGCACCGGATCCGTTTCCGGAGATATAAAATTTTCAGCAATCATCAAAGAGCCATTGATATTAAAAGGAGATTGTCCATTCATTGTAAATGGTAAAGAAGAAATTACACGCAATGGACACAAAGCCGTAGTAGAATACGGTGACGGTACTTGCGATCGATTTGCCAGAGGTACTAAAGAGAATGGAGAAAGTTTTGTAATTGTTTTGAGGCCAAGATTCTAGGCTAAAATATTCGAAAAGCTCATTTTCAAAAAAACTGCTCCTGAACAAAATAGGGAGCAGTTTTTTTTATTTATAATTTTATTAAATGTAAACTGATTAAATTTAAAAGAGGACTTATGCATCAACATTGGATAAAGGAACTACATTTTACCATAACAATTTTTCAACACCACTTCAGCCAGTTTGCCTTGCGGTGTATGATCCTTTTCCAAACCTCGTCTCATGGTATGTGTTTCCGGATACCATTTCCATATAAATCCCCCGGCCCAAAAACCTTTTTTCGAACAACACTCCAATAAAGTTTGAATTGCATTTGCCTGCGCAGTGGGGTTATAATTAAGTGATTGAAGATTGGATTCCAATTCCCAGGTCTTACCGGCACAGCCATCAACAGACAGGTATCCATATTCCGTAAATAAAATCTTTTTCTTATGAAGTTTTGAAAAATTTTCAATCGTCGTCAATACTTGCTCTAATGGAAACATCAGATCCTCCATTTCAGGAGTAGTTTTGTCAGATAATGGGAAATAGGCATCAATACCTATATAGTCCAGTTTAGGCCAGAATTTTAGTTCATGGTATTCGTCCCAATTAGCAGCATAAGTAATCAAACCCGCATACCGTGATCTGATTTTATGAATGAGGAGATTCCAGAATTGCGGCCTTTTGATAGCGCTCTGTTTGATTTCTGTACCGATACATAAAATATCTATACATTTTTCTTCGGCCAGTTCAGCGAATGGCAAGATATAATCTTCATAGCTTTTCTCCCATTTTTCCCAATCCGCTTTTTTATCAAAATCAAGGCTGCCAATCCATCCTCCTCCGCACCATACTTGTGGTTTGAGCATTATTTTCAATCCATGTTGTTGAGCTTGTTTAATAGTCTCCTCGATACCTTGCCTTCCTTCGCCCCACCATCTCCTATCTTTATCCTTATGATCGTAGTGGACTAATGCCTCTCCCTTTCTCGTAAATGCATAGGGAATGACTGCAATCCAATCGGCATTCACATTTTTAACAGGTATGAAGGGATTAGTGTCAAATGGTTTATGTGGAGCAACAAATGATAATCCCTTGATTATTGGAGATTTTGCTGCAGCTTGCGCAGTTAATTGGTTTAAGAATAATAACGAAAAAGAAAATATAAAAATATATTTTTTCATTGGTTTACTGCTAAATGAGTATTCATGAGACTATTCAATCAACTACTTCAGAGCATTTCCATATCCTACCAATAATACGGACAATAAAATAGTACCGATACCAATGGCTATTGTCCGCTTTACTTTAGGGGAAACTCCTGACCATTCTTTAAGAGATATACCCCAAAAATTGGCAACTAAAATAATAAATGCCATATGTAATATCCACGAGCTGGCACCATTTCCGAGCTTGCTTTCTCCCATACCATAAAAGAAAAATTGCAAAAACCAGGTTGTTCCTGCTAATGCAGACCACATGTAGTTTTTGGATAAGGGAGTCGAAGAGTCCGTATAGTTAGCAAACGATTTGTTGCGAAAATTTAATATCATGCACCAGATAAAATTGGTGAGGAGTCCCCCCCATAATAAAACTACGTAGGTAACATTATTTTGAAATAAAGGATTTGATCCGTTGGCCACAGCGGCTTCTGCCATGGGTTTACCTGCCTCTATACCAAAATTAAAACTGGCACTCATGATACCGGAAAATATGGCTACAATTAAACCTTTTGTCAAACTAAATTCAGCTACAGACTTTTTCTTCTCGGCATCCGGAAGTTCTTTTTCTTTCATCATACCTGCCTTACCACAGATATAAATTCCTATCAGACAGACTAACACTCCCAGTAGCACAATTCTACCCCAGGTGGTACCTATCAGGTCACCAAAAGATGTCTTACCAGGTGTGGGTACTAATGAATAATAGATCGCAGGTAATAATGATCCAAAAGCTGAGCAAAAGCCGAGCACTACAGAATTGCCCAATGACATACCCAGGTACCGCACACCCAATCCATAAGTTAATCCACCAAATCCCCAGAGAATGCCAAATAACATGGTATAAAAAATCGCGCTGCTGCTTGCCTGTGAGATGATATTGGAATACCCTGGCAGAGTGAGTGCTGCAGCTACCGGGGGCACTAAGAGCCACGAAAATAGCCCGCCAATGATCCAAAAGCTTTCCCAATTCCATTTTTTTACATTTTTAAAAGGCATGTAAAAACTGCCGGAGGCAAAACCGCCAATAAAATGGAAAATAATTCCTAGAATAATCTGCATGAAAAATACATTTAAGTTGCCTCAAGATAAATAAAAGATCTAAATACAAAAGCCCTTCAACAACCACATTGAAAGGCTTCGTATTTGCTGTAAGGGAAGGGCTCGAACCTCCACGGAGAACTTAGCTTTCGTACATAGCCTGGTGGTCAACCCCAGTCTGTCTCAGTTTTCGTGAAAAAACAGGGACAGGCTTTATACTCAGTTTATCGTCGATCTCCACCCCCGAGACAAGAGGGCATGTCTGCCAATTTCATCACCTCACAGTAT
>CAYNIG010000295.1:0-6417 GCA_964396995.1 uncultured Saprospiraceae bacterium
CCAAACCTAACGCAATCCCTATGCTGACCAGCATGGAACTGGTCTGCAAAGACAAAAACCGGTCTATTGGTCTTTGATCGATCAGAAACAAACCCACAAACAAAAGAATGAATACAAATTTATCCGCTACCGATAAAAAACTATCCCATCTATACCGGCCTGATCCGGAAATAAATGCACGTAAAAAAAGGATAAACGAGGCCAATGCCTGGTTGACACCAATCCATACAATCATCCTCGTATTGCTTTCAATATATCCTCCTGCCCATACTAAAATCAGGAAGACCACAAAGAAAAGCAGAGCAAGTATAGGTTTGATCCATATGGCTTGCTTCCACAGCAGTTCGAATTTGGTCTTGTCTGCCGCTATTTCCTTATTGACAAAATTGGTCATGCCCAGATCGAGCAGTATCTGCGGTACCATAGACAATGAGAAAAGGGTAAAATACAAGCCCCAGGCTTCTGCTCCGGCTTCATTCTGAACATTTCTTTCTACAAAAAAAATGTAGTAAGGCTTTATCAACAGATTAGCCAATAGTAAGAAAGAAATATTGATTACCAGTTCCCGCCTCAGGTACGACATGAAGGGTGAAAATACGAAGGATTAAAGCATTATTTTTATACGGCCATATCTCTATTCCTCATCCACGAATTAAAATCCGGTAGATACAATTCGTGTAAATCCGTGTAATCCGCGTTCATTCGTGTTCTATAATGGCCGATGGCCATACTGGTATTTATTCTCCACGAATTTTCACGAATGGCCACGAATTAAAATACGGTAGATACAATTCGTGTAAATCCGTGTAATCCGCGTTCATTCGTGTTCAACATGGCCATAGGCCATAGCTGGTATTTATTTACCACGAATTTTCACGAATGGCCACGAATTAAAATGTGGTAGATACAATTCGTGTAAATCCGTGTAATCCGCGTTCATTCGTGTTCAATATGGCCGAAGGCCATAGCTGGTATTTATTTACCACGAATTTTCACGAATGGCCACGAATTAAAAATTCAATAGAAGACAATTCATACCAAGTCTAAGGTTTTACATAATAAAACCACAGGTGCCGTTGGCACCACTGATTGCATACACAGTTTAATTCGGACCAATTGACCGTGTATAAAATTTATTTTATCTGGGGTGGCCCCGAATTAGAATGCACTTGATTTAATTCGTGTAAATCTGTGTAATCCGTGAAATCGGTGTTCTATAAATGGCCAAAAGGCCATACCGGTTTTTTATTAACCACGAATTTTCACGAATGACCACGAATTAAAAATCAATAGAAGACAATTCGAACAAAGTCCAAGTTTTTACGTACTAAAACCACAGGTGCCGTTGGCACCACTGATTGCATACACAGTTTAATTCGGACCAATTAACCGTGTATAAAATTTTATTTTATCTGTGGTGCCGACGGCACCTGTGGTTATAAATTAGTAACCACAGGTGCGCATCGCGCAAACACAGACTTCATAAAAAGATTCGCGCAATCCGTGTTCATTCGTGTTCTTATAATAGCCGAAGGCCAAACTGGTATTTATTCTCCACGAATTTTCACAAATGGCCACGAATTCCTTTAAGTCAAATACGTTTCCAGACTAGGTAAGAGAAATAGCTTAGTCTTTAAATTTGAATAAATACTAGATTTACCGCATGAAACAATATCTTTTTTCATTTTATTTATTATTCACCTTGTCTTTGCAGGCGCAGGTCACAGCCAACGATATCATAGCAAAAATAAAGCAAGAAGTTAACTGTGCATGGAATCCAATTACCGTAGATAAAATCAAAGCAGGAGATGGCAATACGGTGGTAAAGGGAGTAGCTACCACTTTTATGGCTACCCTTGAGGTATTAAAAAAAGCAAATACCGCTGGATGTAATTTTGTGATCAGCCACGAACCCACATTTTATAGCCATTCCGATGATCTGAATAGGCATGCCGGGGAATCCATACAAGAAGAAAAATTAAAATTCATCAAAGAACACAATATGGTGGTATGGCGATTTCACGATCATCAGCATCGGCACAAACCCGATATGATCTACGAGGGTGTAGTGAAAAAACTAGGTTGGAAAAAATATGAAAACAGCGACACCATCACTTTTACCATTCCAGCTAAAAAACTAAAAGAGATCGTCTCTGAAATACAGAAAAAATTTAATGCAAAGACGATGCGTATAGTGGGAAATCCCAATGCCGTATTTTCAAAAGTTGGAATGATGCTGGGAGCGGCTGGGAGTGATGCCCATTTTTGGTTGTTGAAAAATCCTAATGTAGATCTATTAATAGTAGGTGAAAGCAACGAATGGGAGACCGTACCCTATATACAGGATGCCATATCACTAGGTCAGCATAAAGCTTTAATTGTAATGGGACATGCTGACTCTGAAGAAGCAGGTATGATAGAATGTGCAGATTGGTTAAAACCATTTTATCCGCAAATGAATATCCGTTTTATAGAAGCAGGTAATCCATTTTGGAGAAAGTAAATCATTTCTTGGGGTCAAATCATTTTAAAATATACCTAAACCTCTTTCAATCCTTCTTTTAACCTTTGTACAATTTCGCTACTATCTAATCTGTTCAAAGTTGGATTTATTTTCAATAGTATGCTGTCAGTGATTCCATCATTTAATTCAACTCCTTTTTTGAACATTATCGATTTAAACCTGGCGACATCAGCGCCTTTGATGCTCAACTTGACAATATGTGACCCCCCATCGAATCGGGTAATGGATACCCGGTCATTTTGTACTAATGATGAAAATACGGTTTCAGCTGTAGTCCATGCTTTTTTGTATTCGGAGATAAAATCATTGGAATAGAATAATGCAATGGCAGCATAAGGCCAGGCAGCAGGCAGGCTACCACCAAACATTCGCCTTTCGTGGAATAGATTGGCAGTAAAGGATTTTGATCCGGCCAGAATGGCTCCGGAAGGGGCATTAAAACATTTCCACAGTGAAGTATATACAGTATCGAATTGTTTTCCATAGACTGCCGGTGAAGTATTGGTATGGGCAGATTGCACAAAAATTCGTGCTCCGTCAAGATGCGTTTTTATTCCATTAGCTCGGGCGAGGTCAAGCAATGATCCCAATTGCGCATCAGGATACATTCTATCCTGCAGCCTGCGCACCGGAGTTTCAATAGACAGTGCTCCAATCTTTAGATCTACTCTTCCTGTTTTTGTTTTTTTGATGATGTATTCCAATTCATCCGGTTTTATTTCCACGACCCCCTGACCAAGCGGTATCAGATTGAGATTGCTGAGTGTCTGGGCTCCATCTCCCGTATCATTATACAGGTGGGATGGTTCCTGAACGATTACTCTGCGGTGTTCGCCCGCGAGTTTTCGCACAGCCATATGGTTGGCCAGGGTACCGGTAGGCATAAAGACCGATGATTCTTTACCAAGCAGTGCTGCAAATACAGACTCCAACTCCTCCACTATTCCATCATTAGAATAATAATCCGGTTTTATTTTATTCTCATCGGCCAGTTTCATTAGCAAGGATGCATATTCCCTGGGGCTGAGCTGCAAACCATCGTGTACAAAGTCTATTACTGTAACTTCTTTTGGTCCTTTCTGATTTGTAGGCAATGAAAAAGGGGAGGTGGCAGCTAAGGCCGTACCAAGTTTGATAAATTCTTTTCTATTCATTTTTTAAAACAGGTGATTGAATATACTATTTAGTTTGGAAAAAGTTCAATTTTTGATTTCGTACAGCTAGCTGGGTATACTTTTGATTTCTTACTTTTAATCTATGATCAGACCAATATTATTGCTCAGTGTATTCTTTCTTTTTATTTCAGGGATCATCCGGTCTCAATCTTATATTCCCGAAAGAAAAAATTCCAAAATTAGGGTTCTACCCAAAGTGGATATCAAAGCCTATGCATTTAATATTAAAGAGGTGAGATTATTACCGGGCAGTCCATTTAAAAATGCGATGGACAAAGATGCAGCCTATTTATTATCTATAGATGAAAAAAGATTGTTGCATCGATTTTATCTAAATGCAGGACTTCCTCCCCAGGGAGAGGTATATGGTGGATGGGAGAAAGAAGGATTATCGGGCCACACCCTTGGACATTATCTGTCAGCCTGTGCAATGATGTATGCCTCCAGTGATGAGAAAAAATTTAAAAACAAAATAGATATCACTGTTGACGAATTGGAAAAATGCCAGAGGGCACGTAAAACCGGATATATAGGGGCAATACCCAATGAAGATTCGATTTTTTATAAAGTATCCAAAGGCATAATTAAAAGCAGTGGTTTTGATTTAAATGGAGGTTGGAGTCCCTGGTATACGGTACATAAAGTGATGGCTGGTCTGCTGGATGCATACTTGTATGCAGATAATAAAAAAGCCTTGGTTTTAGTAACGAAGATGGCAGACTGGACTGGTGAAATACTAAAAAACCTGGATGAGAGTCAATTGCAGGCCATGCTCAAATGTGAATACGGAGGTATGAATGATCTGCTGGCCAACCTGTATGCTGTAACCGGAAATAAAAAATACCTGGACCTGTCATATAAATTTTATGATGACTTTGTGATGGAGCCACTATCTAAAAAGATAGATCCGTTGCCAGGCAAACATTCGAATACAAATGTGCCCAAAGCTATCGGCAGTGCCAGACAATATGAACTAACTGCTAACGGCTCTGATAAAACTATTGCTTCTTTTTTCTGGGAGACCATGGTGCATCATCATACTTATGTAATTGGCGGTAACAGCAACTATGAATATTGCGGTGAAGCAGATAGACTCAATGACCGGCTAAGTGATAATACCTGTGAAACGTGCAATACCTATAATATGCTCAAACTTACCCGGCACCTGCATGCCTGGAACCCATCTTCAACCTATATTGATTATTATGAAAGAGCACTGTACAATCATATCCTGGCTTCACAACATCCGGAAAATGGTATGATGTGTTACTTCGTTCCCCTTAGAATGGGTACCCAAAAAACATTCAGTGATAAATACAACACTTTTACCTGCTGTGTTGGCAGTGGTATGGAAAATCATTCCAAATATGCTGAAGGTATTTATAGTGAAGGATCCGATGGCAGCTTGTATGTAAACCTTTTTATTCCTTCTGTATTAAACTGGAAATCAAAAAAAGTCAGCATCACACAAGAGACAAAATTCCCTGAATCAGAGAAAATCAATTTTACTATTCATTCAGCAAAACCTAAATCCATAACCTTTCACATCAGAAAACCAGGGTGGGCAAAAAATGGATATTCATTAAAAATCAATGGAGAATCTTACCCTGGAGCGAAAGAGTCAAATGGAATCATAAATTTCGAAAGAATATGGAAGGAAGGCGATAAAATAGAGCTTACCTTACCCATGACTATATATTCTGAAAGTATGCCTGACAATGCCGATCGGATTTCGTTTTTATTTGGCCCTATAGTGCTGGCCGGCTCGCTGGGTGATACCATGCCCAATCCGGTTTATGGTGTGCCGGTATTACTCACTGACAATAAAAACATATCTGAGTGGCTGCATCCTGTACACAATGAATCACTATCATTTGAAATGAAAGGGATTGGTAAGCCTTTTGATGTAAAACTGAAACCTTTTTACAAAACATACAAAGAATATTATAGTGTGTATTGGGATTATTTTACAAACCAGCAATGGAAAGCCCGCCAGGAAGAGTATGAAACTGAAAAGAGACTTCAAAAAGAAATAGAAGATAAAACAATCGATTATTTCAGGATAGGGGAAATGCAGCCTGAACGAGACCATAAACTAATGGCCAGTGAACGATCCTATGTGAGCGATGCACTGGGTATCAACGGTAGAGAAGCGCGGGCAAATCATTATTTTGAATTTGAAATGAAGGTGGATCCGGCTCTTACGGCCGGTAACAGTCTATTGCTTTCTTATATTGGTGATGATAAAGACAGAAAATTTGATATTAAAGTCAATGATCGTGTAATTGCGTATGAGGAGTGGAACGGTGGAATTACCGGTAAGTTTTATAATAAATTATATCCCATACCCGCAGATATCGTTAAAAACAATCATGTGGTCACTGTTCGGATAGAAGCTAACTATGGCAAGACAGCTGGTAGAGTATTTGGAGTTAGGATTGTGAGGAATGAATGAAATCCAATTAAGAAATGCCAAAACACAAAGAAGGACAAGGATATTGTTTTGATGTTCGCTTTTTTTTATTTAAAAATTACGCCCTTTCAGGGCTAGGATAAAGATTTGTTCTGTTCCCAAGGTCAAATTAATACCAATTAATTTGACCTTGGTTGTAAAACAAAGCCCCTTCAGGGCTAAGAAAAATTTAAATCTAATTAATTCAGCGTAAATCAAAATGGTTCTTTCAACAAAAATAAATTCAGGAAATTAGATTCTTTAGT
>CAYNIG010000296.1:0-6404 GCA_964396995.1 uncultured Saprospiraceae bacterium
AAAGAGTCTCCTTGTGACCGAGCCTCTTCAAGTAAATTACTTTCGGATGCTTTTTGATTTATTAGTGCTTTAGCTTCAGCCTGTATTTGGTTATAATCAGATTCATCAAATGAGACGAACAATCCCTCTGAAATATCGTAATAATCAAGGTTGTGATCGATGTATAAAATTTCAGGATCTGGTAATTTATTGATCCAAATTGTATGGTGAAGACTATCCACATCTATATTTAAGCCTTCATAGTCAAAGCCAACTGCCACTTTTGCTTTCACCCGTACCAAAACTTTTTTCTGGAAAGGACTAATATCAAAATATTTAAAACTTTTTTGCTCAAACAATTCAGAGAAATTACCCTCTACGGTGGTGAGCTTAGCTACTTTTTGTATTCGTTCGAGTAAAACGGTTGCGTTTTTTTCAACTTTATATGCCGATTTTGCTGCGAACCATTGGTAGGCAAAATACCCTGCCACAATGGATAGGGTGATCAAAGCCAGTATGAGCGCATTCTTTATTTCTTTGAGCATTTTATTTTCGTTCTGATTCAAATGGATATTTTAATCCTTTATGTTTAATAAGAATTGCTTTAACTGACCCTACTGAAACAGGTGATTCTATCAAAAGTGGTATTTTGTTTTGATCGGCACTGGCCCATATATTCATTCTGTCTTTTTCTTTAAACACAGTACCGGCAATGGTTTCTGGACTCAGCTGATAGGCTTTTTGTTTACCCATCGTATGGATTCTTTTTTCTTCACGCTTACCCAGGTATTTTATATTCAGATTGTAGTTTTTATTGTCCAAAAAGAGGTTAATGGGAAAATTGCTTCCATTTGGAAGGGATTCAAAATCCTGAACTCGCACGGCATACACCATGGCTAACACATCCCTCATACATCCCTGTATCTGGTGATTGGTAAGTTTGGCAGTACTTTCACTTTTACCTGTCCAGGACTTTAACTGATTACCGTTTCTGTCAAATTCTATTTTCTCATAGTATCGGTATTTGTTTTCCTTTATATCCCGCTTAAAAAGAATCGGTAGCAAGGTTGCCTTGTCTACTATGGATTCAAAATAATCATCGGCTTTGAAAAACCAATCGTATGAACTGTACGTTTTCCCTCTGGCTGTAAACTTGTATTGATCGCCTATGTCTTCAACTTTAAAGACTACCTCACCAGCTGAAAGCCAGATGAAATTCCAGTTATAATATAGCTTATAGGTAAGTTCTTCTCCGGCAGTAAACGTTTTATTCTGAGGTTCACATAATAAATCTTCCGTCAGATGTACAACGGTATTAGCCGTAAACTGTGGCATAGCAAACAGAAATAGTAATCCGATCCAATAGGATTTTAGCATAGGCTTTAATCTATTGTGAGTAAACGATTGGCAGGCTAATAAAATTCGTTTTTTTATCACCTTATCTTTTTCTTCACATTTAGCACAAAAATAAGGAAACGGGATAGAAGTTCATATCTCCTTCACAATCAATTTATTGGTACTTAGAAAACGAATATTTGACTATTTCGTAAGCATCAAGGTAGGGAGATTATATTAGAGATTTTTTTAATACAAAAATTATCCTGAACTTGTCACCTGAAAGCATGCCATTTAAAACGAATAAACACCGGATATTGGGAGTGGATCCCGGAACTCAACTTTTAGGATATGCCGTCATCGAACCATTTGGAAATGGAATCAAAGTACATACTTATGGAACCATGCATCTTAAAAAACTAGATGATCATCAGGAAAAACTGAAAGAGATATACCATCAATTGCAGGATTTAATAGAAGCTTATCAACCTGGTGTAATGGCAATAGAAGCACCGTTTTATGGTAAGAATGTACAGGCTATGCTAAAATTGGGCAGGGCTCAGGGAGTTTCTATAGCAGCTGCCATCACTATGGGATTGGAAATACACGAGTATTCACCCAAGAAAATAAAACAGTCTGTAACTGGAAATGGAAATGCAGCAAAAGAACAAGTAGCCGCTATGTTATCACACCTATTGGGCACTCCAATTCAATCAACCCATTTGGATGCTACTGACGCACTTGCCTGTGCAGTATGTCATCACCAAAATACCGGGATATTATCAGGTAGTGCATTCAAAAAAAGGATTTCATCATGGAAAAGTTTTGTAAGCAATAATCCGGAGAAAGTGAAATAATTGTACTGCGTTGAGTTTACCAGATACCTATTTTAATGGACCAACCGGAAAGTACCAAAATCAGAATTGGATTTTATTTAACAACGAATTAACCGATACTTAATTCTTTTTAACTCCAGGTCAAACGATCAATAGTTAGTATTCACAATTTAAATTAATTGATCATGAAAACCAGACTATTTACCACTACCATTCTCACCATCTTTACCCTCGTTGCATCTGCAGGAATTTTGGATGGACGCTGGCGATGTGATGCAAACCGATCCGAAATAGAAATAATATATACGAGGGAGGGTATAAAAGTGAGGCAGCTAAATCGTGAGGTATGGGACAATTATGCTGAATATACCACCAATGGATACAGAGACCAATATGGTAATTGTTATACCATGAGGGGAGATCTATTGGAATACTGCAGTGCTGACAGAAGGAATATCTTCAACTACACCAGATTAATTAATTCGGGATGGGAAAGATCTAACAGAGATTATTCTGATCGTGATTATCGTGACCGGGATCGTAGTGATCGGGATAGGAATTGGCGTGATAATGAATGGCGCGATCGTGATAACTGGAATAAATATTATCGTTCTTATGAAGGCAAATGGCATAACCATACTACTGGAACTCATATCCATGTAGATCTGAGCCGAAAGAGCTTAAGGATTAAATTCCATGGTGAAAGATGGTATGAAGTCGTAGAAAGAAGCAGAGGGCTATTTGTAGACAGAAGAGGAAATGAATTTTATTTCAGAGGGGAAGGTATCGAATACAGATCCAATGGTGGAGACCTGACCATGAGATTTTATCACGATGATCGATGCGGTCACCGCGATGATTACCGTGAGGAATATTGGAGATAAGACTTAGCAAAGGTATGGGGAGACTCACTCCTCTATTTAATGGTAGTCCGGATAAAGGTTGAAATTTATTCGGGCTATTTTATTTACATGCCCTTGGGTTTTTTACCGAGATATTCTCGCTTAAATACATAATTGTACTGTGGATTGGAATTATTGGTTGCATTAATTGGGAAAGCATTTACCAATTTCCAACCCTGCTCACCAAGAAAGTTAAGAGCATCTATAGTACTGGTGAAGTCTACGACATCCCCTTTCCTGTCTCTTAATCGTCTTCTGTTATTTGGATTATCACCAAAATCAATGGCAATGGTTACTTCATTTGAAAAAAGTTTTCCACGGGTGACGAGGCTGCAATATTCCTCTAATAAAATTGAGTCTACAGGAGGCTTGACCATGTCCTGGGCAAAGGAATTGATAGTTAGCAGTGCACCAAAGATGAATACACAAAATACAGTCTTCATAAAAATTATTTATTTTGATTCTTTTCTTTTTCTATCCAATCTTCCCGAACCGGATTAAAACAATCCAGGAAAATACATTTAGTAATGGCTGTACCGGAATGGGGTGTATCGCCTGGAATATAAGCAGACATTCCTGGTTTCATCTTCATTTCATCACCGTTGATATTAAATATAAATTCTCCCTCTATGAGATGGCTCCATTGTTCATGATGATGCTGATGCACTGGTAGTACAGCACCTTCTTCAATTCTAAGGTATCCGAAAAGTATTTTATCTGAGTAGGCAATAGCGCCATCTATTCCATCCCATATCTTGATACTTTCTTTGTTTTTAAAATCTATGAAAGGCATACGATTAAATTTAGAATGCACAAAATTAAGTATTACCGGACTATTTGGCATTAAGTACTTTCAGATAATCTTGAACTTTTTCATTCGGCACTAAAATAGTAAGATTATACTGTTTGATTTTCCATACTCCGTTTATTTTAGATAATACTCCGGATCCGCGGCAAGGTCCCATCCAGGTTGCTAATTCTTCGTCAAACCAGCCTAAAGTGTTGTCTGCATTAAAACTGATGAATCTTTTACTTGGTTTAAAGTTCCAACCTCGTTTGTTATCAAATTGGGGTTTAGCCCAGGTGCGGAACTCCTCTCTGGTCCATCTTTCGGTAGCGTCGGTGCCTAGAAATACACCGTCTAAAGTAAAGGCTCCAAAATAGTCTTCTCCATTTGCTGCAGCTGCGTCTTTATGCCATTTGTCCAGAAATGACACTACTTCATCTCTGGGATCCTTTAAACATCCTGTTTTCCTCCGGGTATCTGCCAATTCAAATATTTTCCAGCCTTCATTACTTTTGTACAATTGGAATACATCCACTCCACAATGGATAAATGTTGTGTCTACATATAAATTATAGTCAGCCCAGACACTGGCCAAAGGGCCATCGATATCTATTTTGTATTTCAGTATACGTTCATCAATTTTTTCCTTCCTTTTAGTACCAATGGATTTGAAAAAAGTAGCAATCGGTTCTTCGCTGAGTTTAGATTGACCGCTGGTATTAATACTGGGAGTAAATAACCGGCAATTTGGAGCGAAGAGAGGTCTGGCCATTGCGCTGTCCTGCATACGCATAGCATCAAAAACGCGCAATACAGTACCAATAATTTGCTCTTCTTCCGTACCGGTGATAGCAGGTGATGTTGAACTTGGAATTGCAGAGGATGGTTTTGGTTGGGTAGAAGGTGGAATTTGCTGACTGGTTACAGGAGGTACCGTTTGAGCAGGCGGCTGTTGCTGTGGTTGGGTTTTGGGTGGATTAGTGTTTTTATTTGGAAAAGGATTGGTCGGATTTTGCGGAGTCTGGGCCATTGATTTAAGAGATATAAACAGACTTAAAAAGATTCCAGTGAGAAATTGATTTAGTTTCATACATCGAAAATAGCAGAAAATTTGTTGAATGCATCCCCCAAACTGGGTGGTGAGATCTATTATGATGAAGATTTAAATTCTATTGAATGAAGCCTTCAATGGGAAATGAATACTTTGAAGCGATTATTTAATTTCTACGAAAGTTTATTTGGGCCGCCATTTTTTTCAATCCCTTCCAGGGAGACAAAAAATAGGGTAACCCTGAGCTGTTTTAAAGCACCACCAGAATCATTTATCAAATATTGCTTTGCCTTGAGATAGAATAGGAACAGGTATCGTATCTTTGGGGACAAGATAGTGGAGAGATTGGGTGATATTGAGTATGCCGACCAAAAAAATTATTTCAATGACGAATGGCAACAAGCTTCCATTCTTTGCAAATCAGGTGAAGCCGGGTTCTGCAAAATAGATGCCACGAGATGGATTAGGTCTATTACAATTTCAGCGAACCGGGTCAGTTTTTTGGTCATATGGATATGCATGGAAATTTTTTTTGAACAGGGAAAACAGGTGTGAAAAATTATTTTACTATTAATATTCAACAGGTGAATTAAAATTAAAATAAAATTAATTAAGAGATAAAAACCTATTCATCTTGCCAAACTGACTCCATTGGTCAGAAGATAAAGGTTCAATTTAAATAATGATCTATACAGGACTCAAAATTTATGAAACATTTATACAACTCTAAAACTCAGCAAATGCGAAAATCAATAAGATATTTTTTTACCACATTATTCATTTTTGGTATACTAAATTTAAAGGCTCAGGTACGAATGGGAATTGCCGGAATGACGCATGATCATGTGAATGGGATCTTGCAAAATCCCAAAAATGAGGGAATGATCCTGGTAGGCTTCGCTGAACCAAATAAAGACCTGGCTTTGCGGAGACTAAGACAATATAAATTATCCGAAGATCTTTGGTTCCCAACTCTGGAAGCATTAATAGCCAAGACTAAACCCGATGCTATTTGTGATTTTAGATCCACAATTGAACATGAAGAAACTGTTGAAATTTGTGCACCGCTCAAAATCCATGTTATGGTTGAAAAACCCCTGGCAGTAAATCTGGCTGCCGCCCGGAGAATGGAAGCCCTTGCACTAAAGCACCACATTCACTTAATCACTAACTACGAAACCACCTGGTATCCGGGTCATCATAAAGCCTATGAAATGATCAACAATGATTTTGTAGGTGAGATCAGCAAAGTAATGATACACGATGGACACCGAGGGCCCAAAGAAATAGGTTGTTCCGTTGAATTTCTTTCCTGGCTTACAGATCCAATAAAAAACGGTGGTGGAGCTATCATGGATTTTGGATGTTATGGTGCCAACCTGATGTCTTGGCTGATGAAAGAACAGAAACCACTAACCGTGACAGCTATTACTCAAACGAATAAACCAACAGTATATCCTAAAGTAGATGATGAGGCCACCATTATAGTCCAATATGCTAAAACGCAGGGTATT
>CAYNIG010000297.1:0-6398 GCA_964396995.1 uncultured Saprospiraceae bacterium
TAGCTCTTGATCATACCATCATACCCGGACAAACTTTATTATTTTTTGATGAGATACAAGCATGTCCAAAAGCGCTGATGTGCCTGCGGTATTTTTACGAAGATCTTCCAGCCTTACATGTGATAGCCGCAGGATCATTATTAGAGTTTCAATTAAAAAACATTTCCTTTCCTGTGGGTAGGGTGGAGATGAAATACATGTATCCGTTGACCTTCCTGGAATATCTTGATGCCATAGGGCAGTCCAGAATCACTACTGCCATAAAAGATCGGTCCAATACTGCCTTGGGCGAAGTAGTTGAAAATATAGTGTATCAGCATTTGAATGATTATTTTATCGTTGGTGGCCTGCCTGAAGCAGTAAGTCATTTTGTACTTCATCATGATTATGCAAAAGTCACCCAGATACAAGACGACCTGCTTTATTTATATAAACAAGATTATAAAAAGTATACTCCTATGGTAAATGCTGAATGCTTGCAGGATATCATGGACCAAGTAGCACTAAACATAGGTAATCAAATCATTTATACTAAGCTCAGTGATCGATATACTATCCCCAAAATCAAACAAGGGGTTGAGGTATTGCGCACAGCACAGTTATTATATAAAGTAAATAATGTCTCTGTGAAGGCACTTCCACTGGCTACGCAAGGAAAACAATTTAAACTTTTATACCTTGACATTGGGTTATTAGTAAGAATGTCTAAAATAGATTTGAAAGAAGCCATAATCAAAAAAAATCTATATGCCACTTACCAGGGTATGCTTGCGGAACAATTTGTGGGACAGCAGTTACTTACCAAGCACCATGATCAACTTTATTATTGGTCTCGTATTGCTCCGAATAGTACAGCAGAAGTGGATTACATAATTATTGAAAATGGAAACATCATTCCGATCGAGGTGAAATCAGGTGCTAAAGGTGCTCTGCGAAGTTTGCACGTATTCCTTACCGAAAATCCACATGTTAAGCAAGCCAAAATATATGCAAGGGTAAAGCATGGAGTGGACGAAAAATATGAGTTCCTGCCATTGTACATGGCTGGAGTAGATTGAGCCGTTTTCCCTAATTCTATCTTATATTCAATCACCAATGTTATTGAAAAGCTATTCTTCAACGAAGGCAATTATACTTTTTTCCTAAGCATAGCATGTGAGCCAGCATAATTTTAGGGCCAGGGCGTGCGGTTGATAGCCTGAGTAAATTCAAGTATAATTTATACTTATGCTTTCAATGTTTAGTCAGCCACACACGGTTATAAACTGTGCGGTCTCCTCCTGAAAATTATAAGAATTGCATGTGAGTCAGCATAATTTTAGGGCCGTTGCGTGCGGTGGATCGATAGTTTCAATCCGATTATTTAATGTGTAGTTTTTTAAAGTGTGCGTTAGCCTCCCAAAAATTATAGCATTGCATGTGAGCCAGCTAATTTTAGGGTCGGGGCGTGCGGTGGATAGCCTGAATAAATTCAAGTATAATTTATACCAATGCTTTCAATGTTTAGTCAGCCACACACCGGTTATAAAGTGTGCGGTCGCCTCCTGAAAATTATAAGCATAGCTTGTGAGCCAGCATAATTTTAGGGTCGGGGCGTGCGTTGTCTCGATAGTTTCAACCCGATTATTTACTTTGTACTTTTTATAAAATGTGCGCCAGCCTCCCGTCCCGAATTTCGGGATATAAGCATTGCATGTGAGCCAGCATAATTTTAGGGCCGGGACGAAAAATATGAGTTCCTGCCATTGTATATGGCTGGAGTATAAAATCATATATTTACCTCCCCAATAAAAATTATCCGGAGTATGGCCAAAGGCATCAAAGCATCAGTGATTGGTTTATTTGCACTATTTTATACCTGGGCTATCTATACCTCCACAGTCGTATTCGATGCCAATAAATCCATCAGGACACTCAAAGAAAATTATGCAGAGATCAACCGGGTAGATTATGGGCTGTTTAATACGGTGGCCTGGAAGGAAAAAGCATTTTCTGTATTTACTACTCATCTCAATAATTTTAAGGTATCTCCCGGGGCTATAGACCAGGTAGAAAAAGAATTTAGGGTATATCTGCTGGATATATATCAATCCAAAATCGCCAGTGGTAAATTATTTGACAAAACGATTGCGGATGCTGAGAAAGAAGGAAAGATAAATAAATTCATGCTGAAGCTTTTTAAAGACAATATCAAGAGCCAGATCGAAGCCTTGCATATAAAGGAGCATATACCCGATATGGCCAGGCAATTGGCACAGGAGATTAAAAAGAAGGAACCCCAATTCAGGGAGATCATGCAAAAAGAATTGCAATCGGTATTAAAATACGAAGAAAAATATCCCTATACTGATCCGCGTGCAACCATTTATGACGGGTATCATTGTGCCGATCTCAGCTGCACCAATAAAGTTATTCATACTCAATTGGCAGGCTTGCAGCTAAAACAAAAACGAGACAGCCAATTTATGTTTCTTACCGTACTCGGGCTCATCCTGCTGATTACAGCTTCTTATAAATACATTGGATCAAGGCTGTGGGTATTATTGGCTACCGTAGTTTCCATTTTATTATTGGTTACGGGCATTACATTACCAATGATCATCCTCGATGTACGACTCAATTCATTTACATTTAACCTGTTTGAGACAGACCTGCATTTTGATGAACAGGTGATTTTTTATCAAAACAAATCCATCCTGGATGTAGCGCAAAATCTATTGGATAGCCGGGGCTGGGATTTAAAAATGGTGGGCGTGCTGGTACTTTGTTTTAGTATCGTATTTCCAATTATTAAATTGATATTGAGTGCAGGATATTTGTACTTTCAAAAATTACAAAATAATAAACTGGTGCAAAACATCATCTACCACCTGGGCAAATGGAGTATGGCTGATGTATTTGTCATTGCATTATTCATGACCTATATCGGCTTTTATGGCTTGATCAATAATCAGTTGGAGCAAATAAAACACAATCAATCCGGATTTGCAGTAGAGACAGTAAATTACACTTCGCTTGCACCAGGAGCTTTGTTTTTCACCAGCTATTGTATTTTATCTATCCTGCTGGGGGTAGTGATCAATAGGATAAAAACAAGTAAAGCTGTTCCGGCAATTTAAAATTTCTATTTTTTTTCCAATTTCTTTATCCACCATCAATCCAACCAGCTTAGTCTTTCGTACTTCAGGTATATAAGCGTTGAAAAAATGAAACCGGTTTTGCCATGTAATGGATTTGTTTCCTTTACATGGTAGCAAGTAATCATTCAAAGTCTATAAATTATGAATCCTGAAAATGAAAAAAATGGATGCAATTGAGACCACTATATTAAAGGATAAATCGATTCCATCCGGGCAGACGGCTATCAGCATCCTTTGGCAAAAAGTAAATGGCGACTGGAAACTCGGATACTTACCTGCATCGGAATTACCATGGGAATAATCAAAATTTAAATTATGTTCAAAACTAAATTCAATGAGAAAATGAATTTGCTTTTTATCCTGCCTTTTTTTCTTATTTTATCTTCTTGTGTCAATACCAACCAAAAAATCTCAAGCCATATGCCTGATTCACATACTGACAGTTTAAAGCAATTCATTTACACTTATGTTGACGAAATCTGGAACAAAGGAAATTTCGAACATGCCGAAACCTATTGGGGACCCGATTTTAGAAATGTTTTTAGCCCCGGGTCGGATCATGGGCCGGAAGGCATGAAACAGCAAGTGGCCTATTTTCTCAGTGCCTTTAATCCTTATCATTTTGAAATAAAAGACTTAATGATAGACGGTGAAAAAGTATCGATGTGGATTGAAATTACCGGTACTCACACCGGAGAACTATTTGGAATCAAACCCACCCACAAGCAGGTAATGTTCAGAGAAGCCGTTTGGTACAAACTAAAAAATGGCAAATTGGATGAGGTATATCCCTTTGTTGATTGGAATTCATTGTTTTTACAATTGGGTACTTATCCGGAAATAAAATAATTGTGGTTTTAATAAATTCTAACATTTTAGATTTATTATATCAATAGATTTAGATGTTTATTTTAATTTAATCCTGGATGCGTGGAATATAAATGTAATTCCGATATCGTCTCAAAATGCCATTCTCTCCCCCCATTTGGAAATGCACAAAGATCCTGCGGATCACTGGATCTGTGTTACTTCTATTATGTTAAATGCAAAATTGATAAGTAAAGACAAATTGATAAGAAAATCAAAAGTAGTGTAAATGATATGGTAAACTCGGATAAGCGAGTTACCCAAATAACGAACAGATACCTATTTTACAGACACCAACTTAAAATCCTTTTTAGGCTTATCCAGCTTTTTTACCAGTTGTTGGCCATCCAGTTTGTCCATTCGATTTACCCGGATTCCTTCTGCCATAATCCAGGTAGTGAAACTAAGTGTCAGAATTAAAAGACCGAGTTTAAATTTTTTTGTTTTCATGATATTTATAAAGCAAAGATCCGGGCAATACCCAGGTGGATCAAAAGATAGGCGACAGAATGAAGAAAAAATCCGACCATATAAGAGGGAAATGCGATTTTAGGGCTGTATTTTGACCTTTGAAATTCACAAGCCTATGCCTGAAATCGGGAAAAAATTGAGTTCACCCCAGAGCTGGGCTCAGATCTTTGAAGATAAATCCTTTAAATCTGATTTTGAGGAACTTATACTGCCTGGGTATGTTCAAGCATGCCGCTGGTTTGCCGGGAAAAGCAGTACCATCAAACAGGTGAGGATTCAGACAGTGCTTCCGGTGGCAGCCGGATCAGTGGGCTTTTATATCCTCATCCTCGAAGTTCAGTTTAAGGAATCATTTAGCCACCAGTATTTGCTACCGATTTCATTTATTTACCAATTGTCCGAACTCGAAGAGATTGAATCACAGGCTATCTGCAGAATGGTGGCAGATACTACAGATGGATTTATTTATGATGCATTGTACGTTTCTGCATTCAGAGAGATGATCTTTGAAAATATACTTAAAAACAAAATAGTGCATCCCGATATCGGCTCTATAAAATTTGAAAAAGCCGATTCGTTTTCGGTGAAGTCAAACAAAAATATAGATTCTCATATATTAAAAGCGGAACAAAGCAATACGGCCGTAATATATAATGATCAATATTTTTTTAAATGGTATCGCAGAGTGTTCCCGGAAAGCAATCCCGATCTGGAAATTTCCAGGTACCTGAATCAAAATCATTTTAATCATACTGCCCAATACTGCGGAGGGATCAGCTGGAATCGGCCAAATAAACCCCCTATATCATTTGGTCTCCTGCAACAAAAACTGGCTAATGAAGGCGATTCATGGAACTGGATGCTCGATGAAGTGAATCGATTTTTTATTCAATTGGATAAAGATCCCAAAGGTTCCTTTAATTATCATGCCAATGAAAAACTATTCGAACCCATAAAACCAAAAGATCTTGCACCACAAGTAACAGAAATGGTGAGCCCGCGATTGATAGAAAGTATAATATTAATGGGTAAGCGAACAGCTCAGATGCATCTGGCTCTGGCAAGCGATCATAGTCAAACTGATTTTAAGCCAGTACCTTTTAACCCGGACTATTCTGTATGGCTTAAAAACAAAGTCACCTATTTATTTGATCAGCGTATAGGTTTACTGGAAAAAAACATAAATAAACTCAGAGGATTGGCCAGAGAATATGGACAGACTTTTCTGGATCGACGCAATGAAGTGCTCGAAGAAATACTTGGATTTGATGAATCAAAATTATGCTCTATGCGTACCCGGGTGCATGGCGATTATCACCTCGGCCAGGTACTCATGCACGACATGGATTTTTATATACTTGATTTCGAAGGCGAGCCCGAAAGTACCATTCGTGACCGTAAAGTAAAACAAAGCCCACTCAAAGATGTAGCCGGCATGCTTCGATCCTTTCACTATGCCGTTTATGCCACCTTATTCGATGAATCCAAAAAATGGACTCGTTCACAAACAGATCAGTTTGAAATAGCCGAGCGTTTTTATCAATTGGTCTGCGGGTTATATATGCATGGCTTTATAAAAACAGCGATCAAAGGCAGCCTGGATATAGGATACAAACCCGAAATACAATATTTGCTCCGGTTTCATTTGCTTGAAAAAGCAGTATATGAATTAGGTTATGAGCTAAACAGCCGTCCGGCCTGGGCAATCATACCCTTGAGAGGCATCATGAAGATAATGGGATACCAATAAAATTGAATAGGTATGTCATACTTAGAGTCTGCTGGGGAAATCATAAAATATTGACGCCTATTGATTTGTTGAAAGAAATAGATCGAGTAAGTGCAAGGGTATTTGGTAAAAAGATTAAAAAAGGTATGCACTTATAAATAATTGGCTCAATGGCCAAGCAAAGGCATAAG
>CAYNIG010000298.1:0-6387 GCA_964396995.1 uncultured Saprospiraceae bacterium
ATCAAAAACCGTAAGCTCATTATATACTAAATTAATATACCGGAGCTTTACATCGCATTCCTCTCTGGCATTACCCAGCAGGTTCTACGGGTATAATCTCAGCCTTGAATTTTAAAATTCAGTAGGCACCCCGATGTCGTGAGACAAAACAAAATTAACCCATTTCAAGATATCGGGTGATAAAATCTTTTGCCAACTCCGACCTGGCGCTTCCCTGACCCATAATCGTATCGAAATGAATGTGCCTTTTCTGCAAGTTCCATTTATACAGGTCAAATAATCTTTCTCTGTCATTTGGGTTTTCACGTAATGAATCCGCCTCCCACTTGATATCCGGAGCGCACAATAAAGTGTAATCGTAATGATGATATTTATATAGTGCATTCAAACCCGGGTGAAGCGGTAAAAATTTTTCCTGATTCCATATTTTCAATACCAGCATATCGCTATCACAAATAATGGTAGTGGAATCTAGCAATGCCCTATTTTCTGATTCTATTTGATATTTTGCTATAGAAACCAAATCTCTTCCGGACAAAACTTTACCGCCTCGAAGGAGGAATTCACGACTGTATTCAGGTACATATGTAAAAGAAAAAATCTTAGCCAATTCTATTGCTAATGTAGTTTTCCCACTTGATTCCGGACCCGTAATGCTTATTTTTCCCACCTTCGAAATTTAATACTAAAATAATCGTTTGATTTTTATTAATAATTACTCATTTTTACTCTTTGTAAAGCATGCAGGATATAGAACCTTTTTTTCGATGGCGTGATTTGTATATTTCTTCTGAGGATCCACATTCGCCATTTTACAAATCCAAATACAGTGAAATGTATTATACTCATGCTATTTACAATTACCTTATTCACCCACAGTGGGATGATATTGATTCAGAGACTCTTTTCCTTAAAATCCTGTTCGTTGACTATACTGATCGGTTTGCCATTATTGAATTTATTGGTGAATGGAATGATGCGATTCAAAACGACATCATGTTTGTCAAAAGGAAAGTAATCGAAAAACTGGCAGATCATGATATTATTTATTTCGTTTTGATATTAGACAATGTGCTCAATTTTCATGGTTCTGACGATTGTTATTATGAAGAATGGTATGAAGAAGTAAGCGAAGAAAGAGGCTGGATCACCATGCTGGGGGTACGTGAACATATGGAAGATGAAATGGTAGTGACTGGTTTGCAGCATTATGTGCATTTCGGAGAAGATTTAAATGAAATTGATTGGCGAAAGATGGAACCGGGAGGCATAGTAAATAAAATAAATCAGACCCTGAACAAGCAAATAAAGCGACTAAGGTATTGATTTACATTTCGTTATGAATTTCACTTCAATACACCAATTTATTAATCTGTATCTTTGGTGCTTAAATGTCATCTACACATTATTCTGGTTTTATCCATTTATTTGGCAACCCAAATGTAGGAAAATCAAGCCTGGTTAAAGTTTTATGCGGTCAAAAACTGGCTATTATCTCGAATTTACCGCAAACCACACGACATCGAATATTTATTATCTATAATGATGAGACCCATCAGGCTATATTTTCAGACGCCCCCGGCACCATTCGGCAACCCAGATACAAACTTCAGGAGAGGATGAACCAACAGGCACATGCTGGAATACGCGATGCGGATATCCTTATCTTCTGCACCACTCCTGATGAATCCATTGATGAATCATTAAGCCTGATTTTTACAAAGCTAAACTATCCGGTTTTTTTAGTCCTCAATAAATGCGATTTGGTTGATCCTATGAAATCCAATGCGATAGTGGAGAAATGGAGAACAATTTATGATTTTAATAAAACATTCATTGTATCTGCCAAAGATCAGACAGGAATTAAGGAACTGAAAAAGACTATTTTATCAACCTTGCCCGAAGGTCCGGCTTATTATCCCAAGGATGACTTAAGTGACCGGCATGAGCGTTTTTTCGTATCTGAGATTATTCGTGAAACCATTTTCGAAAGCTATTTTGATGAAATCCCATACTCATGCGAAGTACAGGTTCAGGACTTTAAAGAAGAATTGAAAGATGGAAAACCTTTTGCCAAAATTTATACTTATATCATTGTAGAGCGGGATAGTCAAAAAGGAATCATACTAGGAAAAAATGGAGCCGGTATAAAGGAACTCGGAATTAAATCAAGGCAAAAGATTGAAGAATTTGTAGGGCACCAGGTTTATCTCGATCTTCAAGTAAAAACCGAACCCAACTGGAGAGACAATCCGGATGTTTTAAAAAAATACGGATACTAAACATTATTATTCAGAACTAAGTATTTTATGAGCAATATCATAGCCATAGTAGGCAGACCTAATGTAGGAAAATCAACTCTTTTCAATAGATTGTTTGGAGAAAGACAATCCATAATAGATGATACGAGTGGAGTCACACGAGATAGAATTTATGGCACCAGTGAATGGAACGGAAAAGTTTTCACCATCATCGACACCGGAGGATTTGTAAAACATTCTGAGGATGTTTTTGAAGCAGCCATACGACAGCAAGTAAAATTTGCCATAGACGAAGCCAGTGCCATTATTTTTATGGTGGATGTGACTACAGGTATAACAGATTTAGATGAGCACGTGGCTGATATGCTCAGAAGGCAAAAAAAACAGGTATACCTGGCCGTAAATAAAGTAGACAATCATCAGCGAATGCTGCAAGCCAATGAATTTTATGGGCTTGGCTTTGAAAATACCTTTTTCCTATCTTCCATTAGCGGATCAGGAGTGGGAGAACTATTGGATGAAGTAGTCCAGGTATTTGATATTGCCGAAAACGAAATAGAAAAAGAAAAAAATCAACTCCCCCAGATTGCAATTGTAGGCCAACCAAACGTAGGAAAATCCACATTGTTAAATTCACTTGTGGGTGAAGAGCGCAATATTGTCACTGATATACCAGGTACCACCCGTGATGCTATTCACACAGTATACAATAAATTCGGTAAAGAATTTCTGTTGGTGGATACAGCAGGTATTCGAAGAAAAACCAAAGTCCATGAAGACCTGGAGTTTTACTCTGTAATCAGAGCCATTAAATCATTAGAAGAATGTGATGTCTGTATACTGATGATTGATGCGCGTACCGGAGTGGAAGCACAGGATTCAAATCTTTTTACACTGGCTATCAAAAAGCGAAAAGGGGTAGTGATCGTGGTCAATAAATGGGATCTGGTAGAAAAAGAAACCAATACCATGGCACAATACGAAAAAGCTTTGAGGCACAAACTGGCCCCGTTTAATGATCTCCCGATTTTATTTATTTCCGCCCAAAACAAACAAAGGATATTTCAGGTGGTAGAAACAGTACTGGATGTTTATGAAAGAAGAAAACAAAAAATAAAAACTTCAGATTTAAATGAATTCATGGCAGAATTACTTGAAAAAAACCCGCCACCCCATTATAAAGGCAAATTGGTAAAAATCAAATATGTCACACAGATACCCAAGCCCTATCCGGCCTTTGCTTTTTTTGTAAACAATCCTGATTATATCCAAAAAAGTTATAAGCAGTATTTGGAAAATCAGTTGCGCGAAAAGTATAATTTTACCGGCATTCCGATTTCTATGTTTTTCAAAGTAAATTGATTCATGATTTTTGAAACCGAATATTTTGATATTAAAGGTCCGGTACTCATCAAACCCCGAATCTTCGTTGATGACAGAGGGTATTTCTTTGAATCCTTTTCAAAAAGAGATTTAGAAAAAGCAGGGATCGAATGTGAATTCGTGCAAGACAATCAATCCTTTTCATCCAAAGGAACTTTACGCGGGCTTCACTTTCAATACCCTCCATATGCTCAATCAAAATTGGTAAGAGTATCGATGGGCTGCGTAATGGATATTGCGGTAGATATCCGACCCGGATCATCCACCTATGGCCGTTACCTTGCTGTAGAGCTTTCTGACCAAAATCATCATATGTTTTTCATACCTCAGGGTTTTGCACACGGTTACCTGGTACTTTCAGACCAAGCCGTTTTCTTATATAAATGCGATAATTATTATCAACCTACTGCTGAAGGTGGTATTAAATATAACGATCCTGCAATAAATATAAAATGGCCGGATTTGGATTCAGAGTTTATAGTTTCCGCTAAAGACAATTCTTATCCCCTTTTGCCGAACTAGTCATATGCAAAGAAAAAAAATCTTAATTACTGGATGTAATGGGCAGGTGGGCCAATCTTTTACTGCTTTTAAATCCGTCTTTCCTCAATTTGAGTTGGTATTTGTGCATCGTGGCCAGTTGGATATATCGGATATTGCTTCAATACAAAGTTTTTTTTTTACCGAATGGGATTTTGCAGCTGTTATTAATGCTGCAGCCTACACTAATGTGGATTTGGCTGAAACAGAAATTCAAAAAGCGTGGAAAACTAACGTTTCCGGTCCTATGCTGCTGGCAAAAAAATGCAAGGAATTGGAAATCCCGCTCATTCATTTTTCATCTGATTATGTATATGACAATGGCTTTAACAGACCATTAAAAGAATCCGATGCCTGCTGTCCAAAAAGTATTTATGCCATTACCAAATTTGAAGGAGAACAATCTGCAATATATTATAACCCAAATACCATAGTGCTTAGAACATCCTGGGTATACTCAGAAAATGGAAATAATTTTTTAAAGACAATAGTGAGACTGACAAAAGAAAATACTGAAATCAAAGTTGTGAATGATCAGATCGGGGCCCCTACCTTTGCTCACGACCTCGCTTCAGCCACTTTGACACTGCTGGACTACATTTTGAATGACTCCCATTTTACTCACTATGGCATTTTTAATTTTGCCAATGAAGGTCGAATCTCATGGTTTGATTTTGCAAGCGAGATAGCAAGGGTTTCGAAAGCAAAGTGCATTGTAAATCCGGTAGATACAGCTGCCTTTCCCCGGCTAGCAAAAAGACCAGCTTATAGCGTATTCGATTTAAGCAAAATAAAATTAGTATTCAATATCATTCCCATCCCATGGCAAACTTCACTTGAAATCTGCATCAAAAAACTTAGTCCGATTAATCCTTAAAAACGGCTATTTTTGTTTGATAACATTTGGCCATTTTTAATCGTTGTCTTATAAGTGCTTTCTAAACCCAAAATATACGTTACGGTCCTTTTATTATTGGGAAGCCTTTATGGTTGGTCCACTCACAACCGAGCTGGGGATATCACTTACACTCAAATAGGACCTTTCAGAATCAGGGCTACGGTAACTATATATACCAAAACAAGTAGTACTGGCGCTGACCGGGATACAGTGACCGTATTTTGGGGTGATGGACAATCTTCAGGTGCCTATCGAATCAATGGCCCTGGCCTTAAAGGAGAACCATTAGAAAATGATATAAAGAAGAATTTTTATGTCGCAGAACATACATATCCCGGAAATGGCACTTACACCATTAATATGACTGATCCTAATAGAGTTGGTAATATTTTGAATCTCAATTTTCCAAATTCTATAAATGTACAATTTCACCTTTCCACCACCCTTACTTTACTTAACTCTACTATTCAAGGGTATAATAATTCAGTCCAATTATTGCAACCCCCTATAGATTTTGGATGTGTGGGTAAACGATTTGTACATAATCTGAATGCATACGATCCGGATGGTGATTCATTATCTTTTGAATATGCTATCCCTCTCCAGGCTACTAATACTGAAGTACCGAATTATAGGTTTCCGGATCAAATAGTGCCGGGGGCTGATAATAAAATTTCTTTAGATAAATCGACCGGCAATTTTATATGGTTATCTCCCCAACGTGAAGGTGAATACAATATTGCTATACGAATAAAGGAATTTCGCAATGGAATTCTGTTAAACAGTGTCATCAGAGACATGCAGATTACAATTGAAAACTGCAATAATGATCCTCCGGAATTAATTATTCCTGATGAAATTTGTGTGGTGGCAGGTCAAAAAATTGAATTTACTGTGACAGCTAACGATAAAAATGAAAGAAATAAAATAGCCCTGTCAGCATTAGGAGGGCCATTAAATCAAACCATTAACAAAGCGGTGTTTAACTCTGCCAGGGGATATCAAAATCAACCCGCTTCTGGCACTTTTATTTGGCAAACTTCCTGTGAACACATTTCAGATGTACCCTATAGTGTAGTATTCAGAGCGGTTGATAATTTCAGAGACACTACCGGCCTTGCAGATCTTAAATCAATTAAAATAAAAATAGTAGGTCCCCCACCTCTAAATGTCACGGTAAATTCGATTAATAATAATCAGGCAAGAGTCACCTGGACTTTTCCAAATTCATGCGCTGTGACAGCCAATGACTATTTCAAAGGGTTTTCAATTTGGAGAAAAGTAAATAGCAATCAGTTTCCTGTT
>CAYNIG010000299.1:0-6369 GCA_964396995.1 uncultured Saprospiraceae bacterium
AACCATTCAGGGTATTGGTTACTGTTAATATATATGTTCCTCCGACTGTTGCTGTTGGTTGTGCAATTATAGTCGAACTTAATCCAGAAGAAGGACTCCAGGAATAGGTTCGGTTTGCTACTGATGTTGTACCTATTGTGGTTGTCGGACTAGCACAGGTGATAGTTTTATCCAAACCTCCATCGGCGGTCGGAGAAATAGGTGCTGAATTAATATTTATATTTGATGACCCGGAAATACAATTTGAACTTGTATTTTTCGCAATAATGGTATGATTGCCTGGGCTTAGTCCACTAAAAATTATGCTACTGGAATATAATCCTCCATCAAGGCTATATTGAATATTTGCAGAGATCGGACTAGTGATTGTAATTGATCCTGCAGGTGTACTACAAGTTGGTTGTGTTGTTGTGAATGCCGGAGCAGGAGGGACCAGAGGCGCTGTATTGATCGTAAAATTCCAATTTTGTGAAATGCAACCAGTCCCATTTTTAGAAACTATGTTATGAGACCCGGAACTTAAATTGCTAAATCCTGTAACTGATTGAAATGATCCACCATCAAGACTATACTGATATGAAATATTTAATCCAGTGACTGATCCAGTAGACACTGTGCATGTGGGTTGGTTAATTGTGCCGGTTGGTATTGGGGGATTCGGAGCAATACTCACTGTCACGGTATTACTATATTCATAATTACAATTTGACCCAGTTGGTCTTACCCCTCGCTGATACTCACCCGCTGGTAAGAAAACCGCTGAACTTCTATAACCACCGCCTGAACTAAATGTACCACAAGATGCTTCTAATGGACCTGAAAGACAAGAACCTGTTCCAGAAAGTGTCCCAAAACACCCAGGGTTATCATTGACATTTTGCCAACCTTCACTGGTGCTAGATCTGTATCGCCAATTATATTCGACACCTGTAATAGGAAGGCAGGATAATGTGACTTGTTGACCAAGGCAGGCGGAGTAATTTGCAACCAGGAAAGTATTCAAAGAAATAAAACATTGTGGAGAAGTAACATTTAGAATCGATATACTACAATTTAAAGTAACATTTGATATATTAATTGTATATGCTCCATAACAGGGTAGGTCTAAATCTGTTTCCTGGTGAAAATTAGGATTCAAATCAACAAAATCTCCATTGCTATTTAAAAGAGTAGCTGAATAAAAATTAATGTCGGGAGGATCAACAAGTGTTAACCTAAGAATATTACAACTTGGATAAGTTACATTAAAAGAACGGAATGGGCATTGAGAGGAAAGATATAATCCTTGAAAACAAAATAATATAATTATTAAATTTAATTTGGGCGTTCTTAAACCTATATTCATAGTTATTTTAAATATGAATAAATGAAAGCTATTTTAAACTGAGTTAAAATTTATACTATGTTCCTTTGATAATTTACAGAATGAAAATAACTATTTGTTACAATAAAACAAATTAATTTTTCCAAAAAAAAAGAGGATGATCGTTGGAACATCCTCTTTTTAAAATAAATTGAATAAATATCTTTTTACTTCGTATCCCACCAAACTTTAGTAGTATACGCATCCGGTGTCACTCCACCTTCTTTCAGTTTAGGATTATTTGCCGTTTCGCTGATCGGATAGGGCAATCGTACCGGTATCTTCCCGCCAGTGATATTGGCCGGATGATTAGCAGGCACTAAAGCCGGAAAATCCAATCTTCTCCAGTCAGACCAGGCCTCCCACCAGTTGAGGAATTTAGACACCCAGAGCTGATCGGCAATCATCTGAATGGCCGGTTTTGTCACTCCATAAGGATACTGGGTCAGGTAAGTCGCCACAGCAGCATCGGATACGGTAAGTGAAGCATCATGCACAGTATACATTTGCATAGCCAGTTTTACCCCTTTTTCATAATGCTCTTTGTCTGTACCGGATACACCCCCTATGTTTTTCAGTTTTGCCTCAGCCAGCAAAAGCTCTACTTCGGCAGCATTCATGATCATATAAGGCTCATCAAACTGCATCAGTTTTACATTGATTTTACTGTATTCAGCATCAAAATCAACTGCCTTGCCTTCGATACGATCAATGTCAGTACGATCCAATCCGTGAGGCATGCCTTTTTGATTTAAAGGATCTGTACCACCATCAAATGGGGTAAAGGAAGTTGCCGTCCAGGCACCTCGACCACCACTGATGATCATCAATCTCGGATCATCATCTGAGGCATCGTCTTTCTTGGCTCCTTTCAGATGATTTATAAGTGTCTGGCCCAGGAATGCGGGCTGGCCACCATCACCGGGATAAAACGCTCTGGAGATACCATTTTGATTGGTCCATTGGGATGGATTGATCGCCATGGGTACTATAAAGTTGTCTGCATTATTCAATATGGGACCACCTGCTACCGCTTTGGCCACATAGGTATTGGCCAGGGCAGCATCGGCATCCGAGGCACGCATGGCCATACGCAACATTACGGAATAGGCAAATTTTTTCCATTTTGATACATCCCCTTTGTACACAAAATCGGCTTTTGCAAAACTGGCCTGATCTTTATCGGAAGCATTTAAAGCAGCCGCTGCTTCATCCAATTCTTTCAACAAATCGGTATAGATGGTTTTGCCATTATCGTATTTAGGGAAAAAAGTGCCGTCTGTGCCCTGGTTGGCTTCGGAATAAGGCACATTGCCGTAAAAGTCAACTAATCTTGCATAAGACCAAGCTCTGAGTATACGGGAAGCATTTCGGGTATTGAGTTTATTACCCTCGTCGTAACCGCCTTTACCGGTTTGTTTTAATACTTCAGCTATGTTTTTGAGCTGGTCCCGGTAAGTCATCTCAAATGGTGCCGCACGGGTCTCCCCATTGTCGGTGTATTTATCACCGGGGGCTATCCCGCCGCCGGCATTGCCGAGATGCTGAATAGCATAGGCACACATGCCTATATTGGTACGCCAGTCGATGTAACGATTATCACCTGAAGAACCCTGGGAGGCAATGCCCAATAATGCAGCTGAAAACAAAAAGTTCATATCGATTTGATTTACAGCCTGTGGGTTGATATTTAAATCATGCAATTTATCTGTGTCGCATTGTGCAAAAAGCAATGCAGCAATAGCTATATATATTATTTTTTTCATCTCTTATCTTATATTAAAATTAGAAACCTACTTTTAAATTAAATCCAAAACTGCGGGTAGCAGGAAAACCAAAATAATCCAGGCCCTGAGAATTATTCACAGTATAAGAAGATTCCGGATCCACATTATCAATGTTTTTAGATAATATAGCCAGGTTTCTGCCTACAAATGATAAAGTCAATGTCTGGAATGGAGTCTTAGCAATCAGCTTACGCGGGAAAGAATATCCAAATGTCAACTGGCGCAGTTTAGCAAAAGAAGCATCGTATACATACATATCGGCTTTACCGTTTTGCTCTGATCCTGTAGTAGACCAGTATCGCTGGGCTTCCTGTGGAGTGAGGTCGCGATCTATTGGCTCAAATACACCTGCTGATCTTTCAATCACCCCTTTTACATGCAAAGGAGCTTCACCCTCGCGGCCCAATAAAGATTGCTGATGGAATCCCCACTGAGTCAATCGCATATTGGTACCGGAGAAAATATCTCCACCTGATTTAAAATCGATGAGGGCAGAAAGATTAAAATTATTCCAGGTCACTGAATTATTCAAACCGCCAGTAAAGTTAGCCACACCATTACCGATGATCTGATAATTGGGATCGCCTATCGGGCTGCCCCACTGATCAAATACCAAATTACCGGATGGGTCTTTTTTCTGTACCCTACCGGTAATCATTCCATATGGATTGCCTACAATATGTTTGATGAATACGTTACGCGTACGTGGCTCCTCCAGTGTAAGCTCTTTAGATCCTTCGATGAGGGAGACTACTTTATTATTGTTTTTAGCCAGGTTCAAGGATATATCCCAGGTCACTTTGCCCTGGATCGGAGTGACATTGATCAAGGCTTCGAAACCTTTATTTTCAAGTTTTCCCAGGTTTACAGCCGTAGCGCTAAAGCCGGCTGCTGCAGAGATGGTAGCATTTAATATATCATTAGTAGTTTGCTGAGCATAATAAGTAAGGTCTAAGCCCACCCTATTTTTGAACAAGCGGATATCCGCACCTATTTCCACTTCAGTAGAAGTCAAAGGAAGAAGAAGGGGATTGGGTATAGTACCGCCCTGGCCAATGGCAAAGGCAAATCCACCGAGGGTAGTACCCAGGTGATTATTTCCATTCAGACCATAGGTAATGCTGGTATTGTATGGACCTACGGTGGCGTTACCTACCTGGGCCCAGCCACCTCTGAGTTTGGCGTAGCTAATCACAGATGGAAGATTTTTGAAAGCATCAGTCAATACCACGCTGGCTTGCAATGCAGGATAGAGAATGGAGTTGTTTTCCGGATTTAATACTGAAAACCAGTCGTTTCTCACGGTTCCGGTAAGATAAGCCCAGCCTTTATAACCCAGTTCGACCTGGCCTAAAAGTGAATTGATACCTTGTTTGCTAAAACCATAATTAAAAGTTCTGTTTACACCATTATTGACAGCGGCAAAGAAAGGCACATTGAATCCTGCACTATTCACGCTGATACCTTCGGATTCCCTGCGCATACTGTTACCACCACCAAATGCATTTACAGATATATCTCCAAATGATTTGTTGAAGCCAATGGTATAGGTTGCATTTATTTCCTCTACGCGATTGATGTCTTCGTTTATACTCCCTGGTCTGTTATAACCTGTTCCCTGGGGAGTAAGTGCCTGGCCTCTCCTGTTGTATTTGTCCAGGCCTATCTGGCCTTCGGCGTAAAGCCATGAAGTGATATCGTATCTTAGTCGGCCGGATGCATTTACACGATCTCGTTTGTCCGAATTGATAAACTGATAGGCACCCCAGTAAGCACCTGTGCTCCACTGATCCCCTACGGGGTTAAGTTGCCATTCTTCACCGGGCACACGACCCCAATAGGCCAATACATCGGCACCTACCCCTGTTGATGGTATGGCACCGGGTTTGTTTGGATCACCGCGTAAAGAAGTGATATCAATATTACCTGGTACTTTCCAAACGGATTGCACGGCATTTCCCGGAGAGTCAGAGAGGGTAGGTCTGTTTTTATTGTTTTCTAAAGAATACAAAACTTTAGCGTCTAAGGTCAGTTTTTTGCCAAATTTTGAATTGGCTGCCAAAGAAACGTTGGTACGGTCAAAGCCGGATTTTGGAAGGATAGAAGTACCTCTAAGGTCTGAAAGACCTAACCTGAATGATTGTTTATCATTTCCACCGGTGAAAGCTAAACTATTGGTCAAGGAAGTACCGGTCTGATAAAAAGCATCAAATTTATTTTGAGTCTGGGAGTAGGGTCTGGCCACTCCATCAAACTGGATTACAGATGAACCATCAAATTTAGGGCCCCAGGCCTGGGTAAACCAACCGTTGTCTTGTACACGCGTAGGTTTGGTAGCTACCCCACTAGGCAATGCCCCGGTAAATCCACCTGAACCATAGCTTTGTTGCAGGTCTGACAGGTCATTTAATGTCTCAAAAACGTAATTTGAATTAAACTCCACACCGATACCCTTTCTATTAGAGCCACGCTTGGTAATAATATTAATAACTCCATTGGCTGCACGGGCTCCGTACAGAGCAGCAGCATTGGCCCCTTTGAGTACAGTGATGGTTTCGATATCGTCAGGGTTGATGGAAGACATACCATCTCCTTCATCCGCCCCACCCCACAAACCTGCCTGGCCAAAACCAGAATTGTCCATAGGTACACCATCGATTACGTACAATGGTTGATTGTTACCAGCCAGTGATTTATTACCTCTGATGATCACACGGGATGATCCACCAGGACCGGAAGACACTTTGCTCACATTCACACCTGCCACGCGGCCGGTCAATGCATTAGCAATATTGTTTTCCCGGGCTTGAGTGAAATTACCTCCATCTACTTCAGTCACGGAGTAGCCGAGTGCTTTTTTCTCACGGCTCACGCCAAGAGCCGTCACCACCACCTCATTCAACGCCACACCGGCAGACATGGCAATATCAATAGTAGATTGATTACCTACCACTACTACCTGCTCCTGGAAGCCGGTATAAGAGTAACGAATAGAGGCTCCGTCAGGAACATTATTCAGGGAATACATACCATCGAAATCTGTAATCGTTCCATTGGTAGTTCCCACTACTAGTACAGTAACACCAACCAGAGGTTCGTTATCCTCACCGTTGGTCACTTTGCCTGAGACCGCTCGCTGTGCAATCGAATGCAAGCTGAGCAGTGCAAAAGCGATCAGTAAAGCTTTTTTAATCATAGAAATACGAGTATTAGGTTTAA
>CAYNIG010000300.1:0-6301 GCA_964396995.1 uncultured Saprospiraceae bacterium
TGAGCCAATTATTTATAAGTGCATGCCTTTTTAATCTTTTTACCAAATACCCTTGGACTTATTCGATCTATTTCTTTCAACAAATCAATAGGCGTCAATATTTTAGATTTCCCCAGCAGACTATAGTTATAAATTTCAATATGTACCTGAGTGTAAATCCGGGAGTTTCGCATTCAGATAAAACAATAACACCTTATTTCAATTTATTAATACCTGAAAATTTTAGTTCCAAACAATAGTATAACGAATTCATAATCAAAGTATTCAATTGATCCTTTGTCAGGCATTGTCGTATCTTGCACCCAATACCAAATTTTTATTTGTGAATACGTTTATTGAATTAGGCATTGAAAGCCAACTATTAAAAGCCATTACCGATCTGGGATTTGAAGTTCCCACCGAAATACAGCAAAAATCAATTCCCATCTTATTATCCGGTACTACAGATTTTATAGGTTTAGCTCAGACCGGTACGGGAAAGACAGCTGCATTTGGACTTCCACTTCTGCAATTAATTGAATCAGGTAAAAAAATACCCCAAGCCCTGATCGTATGCCCCACGCGTGAACTATGTATGCAAATCAGTCGTGATATAGTCACCTACAAAAAACACAAGACCGGCATCAACATTTGCTCTGTATATGGTGGGGCTTCCATTGTTGACCAGATGAAAGAAATCAAACGGGGCGTGCAAATCGTAGTGGCTACACCAGGCAGGCTGATAGACTTGATCGAACGCAAAGCCCTTGATCTGAGTCAGATTAAGTACATTGTATTGGATGAGGCAGATGAAATGCTGAATATGGGTTTCAGAGAAGATATTGAGCATGTGCTATTACATACACCCAATAGAGAAAGTATTTGGCTTTTTAGTGCCACCATGCCAAAAGAAGTGAAGGAGGTATCGCGCCGCTTTATGTCGGAGCCAAAAGAAATCACCATAGGCAAATTAAACACTCTGAATGTCTCTATTGATCATCAATATTATTCAGTACTGCATCAAAACAGGTATGAAGCACTCAAAAGACTGATCGATTTTAATCCCGGCCTGTATGGTATCATATTTACCCGGACTAAACTCGATGCCCAGGAGATTACAGAAATGCTTATACGCGAAGGCTATGATATTGAGGCTCTTCATGGAGACTTAAGCCAGGCGCAACGAGATAAAGTAATGGCAAGGTTTAGATCCAAACAATTACAATTACTTATTGCCACCGATGTGGCAGCTCGTGGTATAGATGTAAAAGGGGTAACCCATGTAATCAACTATGAATTGCCTGATGATCCGGAAGTCTATACTCACAGATCAGGTCGTACCGGAAGAGCCGGAAACAAGGGTATTTGTATGAGTATTGTGACTCCGCGTGAAAGAGCCAGGCTCGAGCAGATAGAACGATTCGTCAAAACTCAGTTTCACAGAGTGGATATTCCGGATGGAAAAGATGTATGCCGGAAACAATTTTTCTTTTTTATGGATAAAATGCTGGCGGCCGACATCAGTCACGGTGACTATGAAACCTATTTGCCTGATCTGAAAGAAAAATTTGCCGATGTTTCCAAAGAAGATATATTGAAAAGAATGATTGCTTTTGAGTTTAACCGTTTTCTGAATTATTATGAAAATGCGGTGGACCTCAACATCAAAAAAGAAGATAAATCAAGGTCCAAACCAGGTCGGGGCAGAGAAGAAAGTAATAATTCATCCGGCAGAAAAGGAAAGTTTGAATACAATAAAGGTGAAAAATATAAAACCTTATTTATCAATCTGGGCATTAAAGACGGATTTTACAAAGCATCTTTTTTGCAATTTATACTGGATACCAGCAACCTCAATAAAGAAGTACTCGGGAAAATCGACCTGAAGAACCTGAACGCTCATGTGGAAATACAGGGATCGGCTGCTGCTAAAATGATAAAAGCATTGGATGGTAAAAGTTATAAGGGAAGGAAGATAAAAATGAATGAAGAGAGATAATGGGGAGACGGGTATTGATTTAATAATTACCTTATCCATTTTTATGTTCCAGGATTGATTTTAATCCCATGATTCCATAAAGGGGTATATTGATAAATGAATCGTGTTTGACAAATATTCTGGGTGAAACCCGAATAATCCTTTTTGATTTAAATTTTTCTTCAAAAATCCGTAAGCTCTTTAAATCTTTACTTAATCCACTTTTTACCTCTATTGGGACTATTTCATCCTGATAATGAATTATAAAATCTACTTCAGCTTCCCGGTCCGATGTCCAGTAGTAAATCTCTTCTTCCGTAATTCTTTTCAATTCAGAACATACATAGTTTTCAATAAAAGCACCATTATACTCAGTAAAAAGGCTATCCGGTTTTATGATAATTTCTGAAGAAATATTGAGCATGGCTCCTAACAATCCGGTATCCAGAGAAAATATTTTAAATTTAGACAGGTCAGCATAACCTGCCAGCGGAAGCTTCGCCACTTTTAGTTGATATACAAGATAAAGTAGTCCCGCTTTTTTAAGCCACTCCATTGCTAATTCATATGTGTTTGATCTTGCTTTGTCGTGGATCAGGCTAAATTTAAATTTCTTGTTTTCCTTAGCTAATTGGGATGGCACTGAGCCCCAGATAGCGGCAATTTTTAATGCTTCAAAAGAACTTGCATATTTAGAGAAATCACGATGATAGGATTTTAAGATTTCAAATTGAATCTGTCGCGCCCCCTTGATGTCTTTGTTTTCGATGTAATCCCGAATAACTTCCGGCATGCCTCCTAAAAACAAATACATTTTGAAATAATCAATTAGTTTGGTATGAACTATTTCGGGAATACTCTTTTCAACCTGATGCAATGTCAGTCTTTCAACCAGTAAGTCTTCATTCAAAGCCATCAGAAATTCTTTGAAGCTTAATGGATAAAGTGTAAGAAAATTAACTTTACCTACCGGGAAACCAGTTGACTTTCCTATACTCACACCTAATAATGACCCCGCCGATATGACATGATATTCAGGTGCCTTTTCCTGAAAATATTTTAAACTGGTAATTGCCTCAGGACATAGTTGAATCTCATCGAAAAAAATCAATGTATCTGTTTTATTGATTTTTATGTTTTTCCACAAGCCTATGTTTTCAATGATTTTTTGTGGAATCAAGTCAGAACTAAAAATAGATTTAGCTTCAGGGGTTTCTTCAAAATTGACATATATATAATTAGTATATTCGTTTTTACCAAAATGCTCTATCAGCCAGGTCTTTCCAACTTGTCTCGCCCCCTGAAGAAGCAGTGGTTTTCTGCGGGTATCTTTTTTCCACTCAATCAGATTATGGTATAACTCCCTTCTCATTTTAGTGTACAAAAGTGCTATTTTTTAATTATAAATCAGATAAAAATGTAAAATTATATTTAATTACATGTAAATAAATGTATAATATAATAAAATTACCTGTGATAAAGTGCAAAATTAGTCTTAAAAGTGATGTATAAAAGTGTATAAACATTTTGCACCCAAGTTATCCGATCTTGCCTTTTGTATTGAATTTTATAAATTATTAATCAGATATTTACCTCTATATAATTTTATAAAACATGGATTTACATAATTCAATTGAGCTTCATAATGATACCTTACACTCGAATCATACCAAAAAAATTCATCACCTCATCGATATCATAGGCAAACAAGATGATATCCTTGAAAAACTTATAGACTTTCAGATCGCCATTCCCAGCTGGGCATTAGGCACAGGGGGTACCCGTTTTGGCAGATTTGCCGGTGGTGGAGAGCCCGGTAACCTGGAAGAAAAAATAGAGGATGTCGGATTGATCCATGCCCTTAACAGGTCCAGTGGTGCCATTTCATTGCATATCCCATGGGACATACCGAAAGATGCAGAAAAAATAAAATCATTGGCTGCTTCATTTGATTTAAAATTTGATGCTGTCAATTCCAATACGTTTCAGGATCAGGCGGATCAAAAACTTTCATACAAATTCGGATCATTACAACATACCGATAAAGCAACCCGGCAACAAGCGATTGATCATAATATAGAAGTGATTCGACATGGCATCGCCCTGGGATCCAAATCGATTACAGTATGGTTATCGGATGGTTCCAATTTTCCCGGCCAGTTAAATTTCAGAGAAGCTTTTCAACGCACTTTAAGCGGACTGGAAGAAATCTATAGTCATCTTCCTTCCGATTGGAAAATATATGTGGAGTATAAAGCATTCGAGCCTAATTTTTATTCTATGACTGTCGGAGACTGGGGCCAATCTTTATTGTATGCTCAGAAGCTGGGCGACAAAGCCTTTACCCTGGTAGATCTGGGACACCACCTCGCTAATGCCAATATCGAGCAGATAGTGGCTCTTTTATTAATGGAAAAAAAACTGGGTGGCTTCCACTTTAATGATAGCAAATACGGTGATGACGATCTAACCGTAGGCAGTATCAACCCCTATCAATTATTCTTAATTTTCAATGAATTGATAGAAGGAATGAATACACGTAATATGAACCATGCTTCTGATCTCGGTTGGATGATCGATGCCTCGCATAATATCAAAGATCCCATAGAAGACCTTTTGCAATCGGTAGAATCGATTTTGCAGACCTATGCCAAAGCATTGTTGATTGATCAGCATGCTTTAGCCCAGGCTCGAACTAATAATGATGTGGCCCGGGCCCAGGAGATTTTACAGGATGCCTATCTGACCGATGTAAGACCTTTAGTAGCGGAAGCCAGGTTGCAATCGGGTGGTGCTTTGGATCCCTTAGGGTTTTTCAGAGAAAATGGAATAAGGCAAAAATTGATTGCTCAAAGGGGTTTAGAGACCAGGGCAACCGGGTTATGATAGGGTAATGGTAGCAACGAAAGACTCTGAGCTATTTGTTTTTTTAATTTATTTATTCCGTGTTTAATCCCGAATCCCCTGGTTAGCCGCCCCGGAAAAATGGTACCTTTGTTTTGTGACCAAAATCAAAAACATCATCTTCGATCTGGGTAATGTAATCATAGACCTGGATATACCTCGTACCCGGCAAGAGATGGAGCGGCTCATGCGCTATCCCGATAAAATGCCTGCTATTTTTGATGATATGGAAAGAGCGATACAGGTATATGAAGTAGGTGATCTTTCGGATGAATTATTTATCAATACGATGATCAAGCATGCCCATCCTCACGTATATGCACAGCAGGTAATACGAGCATGGAATGCCATGTTAATCGATATTCCAATGGAAAGGCTGGAATTTGTAAATGAATTGAGGGAGGCCGGCTACAAAACATTTTTACTCAGCAATACCAATAATATTCATTTGGAATGGGTGAATAAATATATGCTTAAAAACTTCAACCTTCCATCACTCGATTCCTATTTTGACAGATCCTATTATTCCCACCTTATACGGAGACGAAAGCCGGATGTTGGTTGCTTTGAATATGTATTGGCTGATGCCGGGATCCAGGCTGAAGAATCATTATTCATTGATGATATATTCCACAATATTGAGGGCGCCAAACTAGCAGGATTGCATACCATCTATCTCACCAATGGCCATGATGTAATCAGTACACTCAAATCATTTTTAAACATCTGATGTCAGCCAAACTCACTGTCGATGAAGGCAAATCGATGATGCGTCAATACTGTAACTATCAGGAACGTTGCCATCAGGATGTGCGCACCAAGGGATTAAATCTTGGCTTTAAAAGCGATGATTTGGAAGAAATCATCTCGTCCATGATCTCGGAAGGGTTATTAGACGAAGAAAGATATGCACGTGCATTGGCCCGCGGAAAATTCAGAAACAACCAATGGGGGAAAATAAAAATCACACAGGCCTTGAAGCAACATGCTATACCGGAATATTGTATCCGCAAAGCACTGACTGAAATAGAGGATAGTGAATATAAGACGGTGGTAAAAAAACTGATTGCTGCCAAACAAAAATCAGTGGGTATCTCAAAAAGTGGTGATCAAAAAGTGATTGCTTATTTATTGCAAAAGGGATTTGAATATGAGGTGGTGAGGGAAGTGATGGATATGGGGGATTGATCATGTATTCGTTACTGTATCTCGGGAACGATTATAAACCTAAACTTTTACATATTATAATTATTACTTAGGGTCAGCTGGTTAAGTAAAATTTTTTTTAATTTGCCATTCTTTCTTTGTCCGCCAAAGAAAGAATCAAAGAAAGCTCGTCAGAAAATAAGGCATTCCTTTGGACCGACCTCTTCAGCTGCCCTGCTTAACATACAGATTTCCAGGCTAGCTGCATTGCTTGACGGTGATTTTACTTTCTAG
>CAYNIG010000301.1:0-6299 GCA_964396995.1 uncultured Saprospiraceae bacterium
CGATATACACGAGATGGGTGGTGTACGAATGGGAAATGATCCAAAGACTTCAATGCTAAATAAATGGAATCAATTGCATGCGTGCAAAAACGTTTTTGTAAGTGATGGTGCATGCATGACGAGTACCAGTACTCAGAATCCAACTTTGACATTCATGGCGATTACTGCCAGAGCTGCCAACAGAGCGGTAGAGGAATTGAAGAAAAGAAATTTGTAATAATAGGTCCTATTTATTAAAAAGGCTACCAAAACTTAATGAACATCTTAAAAATGGCAGACTCTAGCATTTGCATTGATTGTGGATAGTTAACTATCAGAATGAAAGTGCTGCATTCATAGCACTGATTTGAATAACATTTGTTTTGGTTAATAAATTCTTAATGTCTTTGACTTCAAATTAAATCACATTTCCGTCTATCGAATATTAACCGCCATTGATCTACATATACCTCTGCCATGTATATAAATAATAATTGATGTCTTCTTTTCCTTCACCTTTGGGATTCAATCTTAAGCCATTCTCTCATGAAGTTCATTTTTACCATTTTTCTGGTTTTTTTATCTCTGTTTTCTTTTGCTCAATTTGGCCCCGGTGGTGGTGGCGCTCAGACACCGACTATAGTGGGTAAAATAACCGGTACCATCATCGATAGTACTACCCGTGAACAGGTAGAATTCGCGACTATTGCTTTGCGAAGAATGGGAAGCACCAAAGATATCAATGGTACCCTCACCGACGAAAAAGGTGAATTTAAAATGGACAATGTTTCTCAAGGTAAATATTCCATTATTATCTCTTTCCTGGGGTATGAGACGAAAACGATTTCTAATATCGAACTTACTCTTAAAAAACCCGATGCTCATCTGGGTAAAATCATGTTTAGTCCGCAAGGAGTGTCTTTAAGTGAAGTGACCGTAGAGGATAAAGCCAGCCTGATTGAAAACAGAGTTGACAAACTGGTGTATAATGCGGAAAAAGATGCTACATCGGCAGGCGGAAGTGCCGTAGATGTACTTCAGAAAGTTCCGTTACTTTCAGTCGATCTCGATGGCAATGTAAGCCTCAGGGGATCACAAAACCTGAGGATATTGATAAATGGGAAACCAAGTGGGATGTTTTCGAATAATGTAGCAGATGCATTAAAAATGATTCCTGCTGATCAAATCAAAAGTGTGGAGGTAATCACCAACCCATCTGCCAAATACGATGGTGAAGGTTCAGGAGGTATTATAAACATCATCACCAAAAAGAAAAATGCAAATGGAACCAATGGAAGTGTGAATGCTGGTGTCGGAACCCGACAAAATAATTTATTCCTCAATCTGGGTGTGCGTAAAGGAAGATTTGGATTAAACGGTGGTGGAGGTGCATTTTGGGGTTGGCCAGGCTTAGGAAAAAATTCATTGTTAAGAGAAAACTTTGACAATGGTTTGAATAGTGCGGCTACCAATATCACCAGTGAACTGGGAAGTAATACCACCTCGCGTATAGGGTTTAATGGTAATTTTAGTGCGGATTACGACTTCAATGCATTCAATAGTGTATCGAGTACATTCCGTACCAATGGTTTTTCCATGGACAGAAGTTCCAATACCGCTGTCTCTATAAATAACATAACCCAACAAATCAGATCAGGATACAATAGGTTAAATGAAGCTGATAATCTGAGAGGTGGATTTGATTGGAATACGGACTTCAAACGTACTTTCAAGAAAAAAGATCAGGAATTGGGTTTTGCATTTCAATGGTCGTATAATAAAAGTTTTACCGATAATCTGTTTATTACTGAAAACGATCCTTCCTCTATATTCAATACCCCGATTCAAAATATCAATCAGCAAAGCGATAACAATGGTATAAATAACGAATATACCATACAGACTGACTATACCCATCCCTTTAGTGCCAAGGCTAAAATGGAAATTGGAGCGAAAGCCGTGTTGAGGGATATCAATTCAGATCTGAATTACTCACTTTATAATTTTGATCAATCCAAATACATTGCCGATCCTTCCAGAACAAGCATATACAATTATAACCAGGATGTGGCTGCGGGATATGCCTCTTTTACATTGGGACTTTCCAAAACAATAAGTATGATCACCGGTGCAAGATGGGAATATACCAAGATCAATGGTGCTTACGAAACCGGCAATTCGAGTCCATACCAAAACAGCTATTCCAATCTATTACCCAATATTTCGATTTCTAAACAACTGCCCAAATTCAGAACGGTGAAATTGGGCTATTCAAAACGTATACAAAGACCAAGTTTGTTTTATATCAATCCTTTCCAGGATGCTCAGGACTTCAGAAACATTACCCAGGGCAACCCAAACCTGAAACCTGAATTGACTGATCAGTTGGAATTAGTAGTGACCACATTCCTCAAAGGATCTATGGTAAACCTTTCATTATATGGAAAACATACCGGAGAAATTATTGAACAGTTTACCACAGTAGACCCTGAAGGTATATCTAAAACCACATTTCAAAACGCAGGTGATAATTATTCTTATGGTTTGAATGCTTTTAGCTCAGTCAATGTCACTAAGAAATGGACGCTTCGTGGAAATGTAAATGTAGGATCTTATAATACAAAGTCCGATCTGACTCAACAGAATTTCAGTGCCGGTGTACAATATTCAGCTTTTTTGATGTCTTCGTTTGATTTTAAAACCAAAGGTTTAAAGGCGGATTTGTTTGGGATTTTCAATTCTCCTCGAAGGTCTTTGCAAGGTACCAATCCATCGTTTTCTATGTACTCTATAGGTTTGCGAAAAGACATTTTAAAGAAGAAAGGAACGATAGGATTTAATACGGTCACTCCATTTACTAAATACCGCAATTTCGAATCCAATATTAAAGGTGACAATTTCGTATCTACCTCTTCTTTTCAAATTCCTTTCTCTTCCTTTGGTATTAATTTTAGCTATCAATGGGGTAAGATGAATTTTAATGCTCAGCCCAAGAAACGAGGGGTGAAAAACGATGACCTCAAAGATGGCGGCGGAGATATGGGCGGCGGACAACAACAAGGCGGAGCGAGAAATTAATTTTGACTTACCTTATATCATCCTGGAAATATTACCTGGTTTAGATTACTTGATTGCTGGGGTAATTCTTGTTTTATTAGGCCATAGGGACAACTTGCCTTCAGAGAAGTCATCTTACATTTTTATGTGCGGCCCCCTTTTTTTTTGGAAAAGGTGAATTACACTTTGTTAATTCATTATGGAAATTGATTTAATCTTTTGCCCTTGGAGTTACGGTCTAATTTAATGTAGTCAAACCTCAATCCAGTTAAAATTTGCAGTCCAAATGTCCCACCCCGTAAAATGTGATCTAGCCGATTGCTATAGCCTGCAATAACAACCGGCATGTCAAAATCAGGTTTCTTTATCAAAGATTATTTCTTATTTTGATACGTTATTATGAATGCTTTTCGACTATACTTCTTTGTATTTTCAATTCTGTTTTTTATGCCTGAGGATTTCGATGCACAGCCCTTGAGGGTAATGACTTTCAATATTCGCTACGATACGCCCAAAGACAGCATGAATAGCTGGGAACATCGAAAAGACTTTGCGGCATCGTATTTGCCTTTTTACGATCTCGACATTTGTGGCATGCAGGAAGCTTTAGTAAATCAATGTAATTATCTGGATAGCGTATTGCAAGACTACTCTTATATCGGGGTGGGCAGGGACGATGGAAAAGAAAAAGGTGAGTTTAGCCCAATTTTTTACAATCACACCAGGTTAAAGCCATTGGAATCAGGTACTTTCTGGTTGAGCGAAACACCCAATACCCCCGGTAAAGCGTGGGATGCTAATCTTCCACGCATAGTCACCTGGGCTAAATTTAAATACAAGGGAAAGACCAGGTCATTTTATATATTCAATACTCATTTTGATCATCAGGGAGTGATGGCAAGACGGGAAAGTGCTAAACTTTTATTGATTAAAGTAAAAGAGATAGCAGGAAATAAAAATGCCATCATCACCGGAGACTTTAATGCGACACCGGCTGACGAACCAATTCAGATACTCACCGATGTAAAGAACCCAATTCATTTCTTTGATACTGAGCATAGTTCATCGTCAGGTCATTTTGGTGCATACAGCTCATTTAATGGATTTCAAGCTATTGAGCAGGAGGGAAGGCATATAGATTATATTTTTTTGAATAATCCATCCATCCAGGTTTTTCGGCATGGCACCCTATCCCATTCTATAGCCGGCAAGTATGCATCCGATCACCATCCTGTTTTTGCTATACTAAAATTCTAACCCAAATAATTCTTATTTTGGGTCTCTAATATGGAGGGATACTACATTTCCACCGATAAGAATGCATTGGATATTGATTTTATCCATCATTATTTATCAACCATTTCATACTGGGCTCAGGGAAGAAGCAAAGCAGTGGTGCAAAAGTCAATTGAAAATTCTTTTTGCTTTGGGGTGTTTACATCAGGACATGAGCAAGTAGGATTTGCCCGGGTACTTACCGACTATTCAATTATGTTTTATTTAATGGATCTTTTTATCATTGAAAAACACCGCAGAAAAGGACTATCGAAATATTTAATGAAAACGATCATGGACCATACGGCAATGCAGGGCCTCCAAAGATACATGCTGGCAACACACGATGCTCATGGATTATATTCAGAATTTGGATTTGAATTAATCAAACATCCCGAATGGTTTATGGAAATTGTAAATAAACCCTCATGATCAGGCTGGACTCATTTCTGAATACTAAAGTATATTTTGCATTTATACTTTTTCTGATTGCCGTGATCATTGCTTTTTGGCACAGCTATTTTTCTATTCTTACACTCCAACCCACCACTTTAAATCATCTTCATGGTCTTAGTATGACACTTTGGGTATTATTATTAATTATACAACCCCTGATGATCAAATTTAATTTAAAGTCAATCCATCGGGCAATTGGGAAGTTCTCCTATTTTTTGTTTCCTTTTATTCTATTCTCTATTTTATTATTACTAAAGCACAATATGGAAGGGGTGTCTTTAGAGCATGATTTTACCTTGTCTTTTCAGGCACTGGTATTGATGTCTGCACTTGCTTTCGGGATTCTTTATTTTCTTGCTATAAAAAATAAGGCCAGATCCGACCTTCATGCCAGATATATGGTGTGTACTTTATTTCCTATTATTACACCTGTGACCGATAGGATCATAAGCAGGTATTTCAGGTCATGGATAGATTATGCCCCACAGATCGGAGGCAATCCGGTATTGCCTTTTTTTGGATTCATTCTGGCAGATACTTTATTATTGGGGTTATTGATTTGGGATCTGAAATCAAATAAGAGAAAGTATGTATTTCCTATTGCATTCTTTATAATAATATTATTCCAAATTTCAGTATTTACTTTTTATAAATTCCAATGGTGGAAAGACTTTTGCTTTTGGTTTTTATCTTTATGATGATATAAATTAGTATGAACTATAAATACAGGCGTGTGGATTCTTCAGATCCTGATTTCCAGACCTTAGTCAGATTATTAGATGCTGAACTGGCAAGCTATAATGGAGAGCGGGATGAATTTTACTCCCGGTTTAATACTATTCAATACATAAAGAATGCGATATTAATTTATGATGAAAATGATCGGGCTCTGGCATGCGGTGCATTTAAAAAATACGATGGAGACACCGTGGAAATCAAAAGAATGTATGTGAGGCCAGAGTCCAGAAGACTTGGCTTGGCAGTACAAGTATTAGCCCAACTGGAAATATGGGCCAAAGAACTGGGCTATAGCTATGCTGTCCTGGAAACAGGAGATTTTTTACCCGGCACCATTGCTTTGTATCAAAAATGTGGATTTGAAATTACACCCAATTATGGTCAGTATGTCGGGGTGGTTGGCAGTGTTTGCTTCAGAAAAACAGTATAAATCATATAATAAAAATTTAATCTATGTGTGGAAGATCTTCCCTTACCAAAACCGAAAAAGAACTGGAGGCTAGATTCCAAGCCACATTTTATAGTGAAGACCTGGAGCGCTACAACCCATTGCCAAACTTTAATGTAGCACCCACTCACATCATGCCGATTATCAGTAATCAGGACCCAGCTCATTTTCGACCAATGAAATGGGGTCTGATTCCATTTTGGGCAAAAGATGCGAAAGTAGGCTATAAGATGATCAATGCCAGAATCGAGACATTAAATGAAAAAACATTTATAAATACTTTGGAGAAACGCAGATGCCTGGTGCCCATGGATGGCTAATACGAATGGAAAGTAGCGCTCCAGGT
>CAYNIG010000302.1:0-6182 GCA_964396995.1 uncultured Saprospiraceae bacterium
AAAGTGTGGTGTATTCAATTTTTATCAATATTTCTCCAGGTTTGAGATCAGGCACAGTGAATTCCGTCAAATTCAATGGCTCACCTGCCTGGTGAAACACGGCGGTTAATGATTGCAGATTAGTTTGTTTTTTTATACTGACCTGCTCTTTTTGATCCAATTCCAAAGATGGTGGTGCGGGATTTATTTCTAACATATATAATTTTTCACAAGGCTAGACACTGAATATGAAGTTGATGTAAACCCTGTTTTATGTTAGTATTACCAATAGTATAAAATGGAATTAAATAACAATAATCTAACCTGGCGGTAACATTGAGGTAATGTTCATTGTATTTTTTTACAGCTCAATTAAAATCTAAAATTCAAGTTCTTATGAAACTATTTTTACCATTTTTTGTAGCATTAATTTTAATGAGTATTGGATGCAACAGACACGAAGATGTATTTAATACTGACCAGGACTCCTCATTGGAAAAAAGGGGCAATAGCAATTCTTATTTAAAATTATCTGCTATTGATTTGGGAGATGCCGGTGCAGCCGAAATCAGCAGTTTTGATCCTGTATCTAAAAAATTATTTGTGGTTAATAACACTTCAAATAATAACAGAATAGATGTAGTCGATATAGTCGATCCGGAAAAGCCAAGTTTAGTCTCATCCATTATTATTGCGGACTTGGGAGGTTTGGTCAATAGCCTTGATGTGAGCAATGGAAAGCTTGCAGCTGCAATAGAAGCGAAAGATAAAGTAAGTGCAGGTAAAGTGGCCATTTTTAATACCCAAGATCTCAGATTATTACAAGTGGTAAATGTTGGTTCTTTACCGGATATGATTAGTTATTCTCCCGATGGTAAATATATTCTCACAGCAGATGAAGGGGAACCCAATGCAGATTATTCCATTGACCCTATAGGTACCGTATCTATTATAGATGTAGAGCAGAATTATCAGGTATATACGCTTGATTTTTCCCATTTTAAAAGCCAATACGAAAATTTAAAGCAAAAAGGTTTAAGAATATTTGGGCCTAAAGCCAGTTTTGCTCAGGATATTGAACCTGAATTCATTGCTATTTCACCCGATTCTCGGTTTGCATGGGTGACATTACAAGAAAACAATGCTATTGCTAAGATTGATATCCGATCTAAAGTAATCACCGATCTCTTTCCACTTGGATTCAAAAACCATTATAAGGCACTGAATGCGCTGGATGCAAGTGACCGGGATGGTGGTATTAAAATGGAAAGATTTGCTTTGAAAGGAATTTATGAACCGGATGGTATTACACTATTGGATCACAATGGGCAATATTATTTGTATTCTGCTAATGAAGGAGATGCCAGGGAATACAGCACCTATGTAGAAAATGTAAGGGCTGGTGCGAATAGTTATAAAATGGATTCGGTTAATATACCAGCAAGGTCAACATTAAAAGCTAACGACAAACTTGGACGGTTAAACGTGACTACTGCTTTAGGAGACCGGGATGGAGATGGCGACTTTGATGAAATATATACCCATGGCGCAAGATCCTTTTCTATCTGGAATGCAAGATCCGGTGAATTTGTTTATGATAGTAAAAACGAAATTGATCAGATTATGGCATCGTTAGGTAAATACCAGGATTCAAGAAGTGACGACAAGGGTTCTGAGCCGGAAAGTATAATTATCGGAAAGTCTGGTAATACAAATATACTTTTGGTAGGATTAGAAAGATCAGATGCTGTAATGATATATGATCTTTCCAATCCACTTCAACCCAGCTATCTTCAAACATTGAATACGGGCATTGCTCCCGAAGGGTTGATCTTTGTAAGCGCTGATAAAAGCCCAAATGGAAAAAACCTGATCATTGTAAGCTGCGAAGGGGACGGCCAGGTTCTGATATTTTCTGAATAATTGGATAGTTCATATATATAAAATGTAAATATATGTACATGTTTAATTAACAATTATTTATTATATACTTAATATTCTGTTCATTTTGGAATATCAATTTTGTAAGTAGATAAACCTCATACTTATGAAAAGAAACAATCCGGAAGTAGTGGTCATCAGCGATGTACATTTAGGCACCTATGGTAGCCATGCAAAGGAGCTATTGCAATATCTTGACTCGATAAGACCGAGGGTATTAATATTAAATGGAGATATAATTGATATCTGGAATTTTCGATTAAAGTATTTTCCTTCGTGGCATGCTGAAATACTGAGAAAAATATTAAAACTGGCACATAAGGGGGTGGAGGTATATTACATACCGGGCAACCATGATGAAAAATTAAGAGATTACATAGGAATGAGGATTGGTAATATCCGGATAGTAGAAAAGCTGATAATGGATATTGATGGAAAAAAGCATTGGATTTTTCATGGAGATGTTTTTGACAGTACGACTAAAGGATTAGCTAAAATTGTCGCGGTCTTTGGAGGGAAAGGATACGATTTATTGATTCGTATAAATCACCTTATCAATAAGATTTTACAAGCCATGGGAAAAGAGAAGAGGAGCTTTTCTAAAAAAGTAAAATCAAGTGTAAAGAAGGCAGTGGCCTGGATTTCAAATTTTGAAGATACCGCTATTGAATTGGCAATTAAAGATAAATATGATTTTGTAGTCTGCGGACACATCCACCAACCGCAAATAAAAACCATTTATAGAGATGGAGTATCTACGACTTATTTAAATAGTGGTGATTGGATAGAAAATTGTACGGCACTGGAGTACAGTGAAGGATCATGGTCAATTTATACCTATGATAAACACGATTATGTACAGGAGAAACCTTTTCTTGATGGGAAGAAAGTGGTTAAAGAGAATCCAGTGGACCTTCCTGATTTAGTATCCTTGCAATTTGCCCCACTATGAAAATTCTGTATGCAATCCAAGCTACCGGTAATGGTCATATCAGCAGAGCCATTCAAATATTACCATACCTTTCAAAATATGGAAAGATTGACATTTTATTGAGCGGCCAAAATTCCAATCTTGATTTGCCAGCACCGGTAAAGTACAGGTTTAAGGGAATTTCACTATTCTACAATTTGAAAGGTGGGCTCAGCTACCGTAAAATAATGACGAAAAACAGCTGGCACGGTTCCTATAAAAATGCACTACAACTCCCTGTAATGGATTACGATTTGATAATCAACGATTTTGAACCCATTACAGCCTACGCTTGTACACTCAGACAGAAAAACTCAGTACAATTAAGTCATCAGGCTAGTTATTTATTTCCGGAAACTCCAAGGCCTCCATCAGTGAATTTTTTTGGAGAATGGATACTCTCTCATTATTCCAGTTCAAAACAGGCATTTGGATTTCATTTTCAACCCTATTGTCGCAAAATATTTTCACCGGTAATCAAAAAAGAAATTGAGCAGGCTGAGGTCATAGATAAAGGACATATTACCGTCTACCTGAGCGGTTTGACCACGGATTTTTATTTAAAACAATTATCGTCGATACCCGATGTGCTATTCCATTGTTTTTTACCTGATGTAAAAGAAATAACCCGGATGAAAAACATTGTTTTTTATCCTATAAATTACAGGTTGTTCACTTCGAGTATGATCGAATCACACGGTGTGATTACCGGTGGCGGCTTTGAAACTCCTGCTGAAGCTTTATTCCTGAAAAAAAGATTGATGTCAATACCAATCCAATTTCATTATGAACAGGAATGTAATGCGGCAGCTTTGGCAAAAATGGGAATACCGACACTTACAGGAAATCAAATACAACATTTAAGCAGTCATATAAATAAATGGTTAAGTTGTTCTTATGTCGCTCCTGAGATGAGTAAATGTGAGGTAGGGGAAATGATAGAGGAAGTAGTATCCGCAGCCGCATGAGTTTTTCTTTCTACCCAAAAAGCATCATTTTCTTTTAGGTATTACCCACTAGTTTTTGCTTTTCTTTTCTTTCAATCTTTTATCATCTTCATTTCTCCTTTTTTGCATAGTTTCTGTACGATCTAATTCCTCGCTTTGAGCAAACTCTTTCCAATTAAATTTTTCATCTATTGGTGTCAATGCTTTGTGAGGGTCAAATAATTCCTGTTTAATCGGTACGGCATTATAAGGTGTGAAATCAGGTGTATTGGTAAACAAATCATACATAGAGGTAGCGCCTTCATCGTATTGATTCAGACCGGGAATACCCAGTATACGCCAGAATGTTTTAAAGATACTTCCAAAACTATAATGATGTTTTCCGACATAATTTTTTTTAGTGTAAGGCGAAATGACCATCATCACCGAACGGTGAGCATCTACATGATCTACACCCCCCTGTGGATCATCTTCTGTAATAAATATAGCCATGTTTTTCCAATAGGAGGTGTGGGATAAAAATTCTACAGCGCGACCTACTGCCAAATCATTATCAGCCATATAACTTGCCTGAAACGGGTAACCTGCATGTGGCCTTTCACTGGTACCATGATCATTGGGGAGCATCAATGTGATTACCGGTGGCAAACCTTTTTTACCCCACCTTTCATTGAATTCCTTTATAAATAAATCCACTCTGTACTGATCAGGGATAGCCATATTATAAGTAGGAAATATTCTAGATGATTTATCGTATAATGGAGCAGGCAATGGATAGTTTATGGTATACAATTCGCCGATATGCTTCATAGTACTATCACTATATGCTCCGGCCATTTCCACTCCAAAACCAAAGTTGAAAAAATCTATCTTATGCCTTTGCAAGTGTTCCCACATAGAACCCGCCTCATTATAATCTTCCGGATATATGGAACCCGCTGATCCGTATATGGCCAGATTACCAGGGGCATTAGAGCTGTCTCTCATGCTCAGTTTTCCACCATAGGAAGCGGCGGTTTCAGTTTCGCACCATTCGTTTGGATACGTATTGACCATCCACCGGTGACCATCAGCAGAGACATCTGAATCGCAGAAAAAATTATCCGAAATAGCAAAGTTTTTTGCCAAAGCAATATGATTGGGCATCACATCTACCTTGGGAATACTTTTTGTTTTTTTATGGTTTTGTACTTCCACACCCTTTCCAAATCGGGCCAGTTCAGGGTCTCCATTTCCATTGGGTAATTGACCAAAAACTTCATCGTATGTACGGTTCTCTTTTGCTATGAAGACAATGTATTTTATTTCTTCCGACTTTTCTAAAGGCTTGTTAGGTATTGGATGCTTTTTTATTTCTTTGTCAGCTTCAATAAATTTAAAATTATTGGCCACTACTGTTTTTGTTTCATCGGGTAAAAGGTAGTCTTCCGGAATATTCATTACAGTTACATAACCTTTCATTAACCCGCCTATATAAGATCCTTGTTCATCCAGGTTAAAGGCGGCGCCACCATTTGGCCCTGAACCTAACCCTTTTGCATTGGCAACGATTAGCTTTTTTCCGTCCTGACTTACTTTTAGTTTGGATGGGAACCAGGCAGTTGGAAGGTGACCTTTTACGGAGAAATTTTCTGCGTCGATCACGGCTACTGCGTTTATCCCGGATTCGGCTACGTAAAGATTTTTTTGATCTGGTGACAGTGCCACTCCAAATGGAATGATACCTCTCAGGTTTTTAAGCCTCTGATCAGGTTGCAGGGCAATATTTTTTACTAATTTAAGGGATAGAATATCAATCACCGATATACAATCATTATTCCCATTGCTGACAAATATAAATTTATCGGTAGCCGCAATTGAATTTGGGCTCGCACCGCCTACCGCAGGAAAATCCTCTATTACCTGACCGACCAGGAACCCTGTTTTGATCTTGGCAATCGGAGTAGTAAGGTTATTGTTTTTTATATCAAATATCCACACTGAAAATCCTTCCGGCGAATTTGGATCACCCAATGGCGGAATCCCATTCTTCTTTGATCCTTTTATCATTCTCTTAGAACCGTATTTTGAGGCAGGATAAGTATGGGCCGTATTTTTTATGTCCTTAGGATCCAGGTCAGTAAATCTTTTGTATTCAAACATCCCGACATTGGCCACAATGAGTTTTGATTCGTCAGGAGTAAGTGCGAGTCCAAAAGGATATCGGCCGGTGGGTATATTTCTTACTATTTTCTCCGATACCAGATCAATCTCTATTATTCTGAAACCAATTTGATCAGTGACAAACATTTTTTTTCCGTCCCTGGTAACTACCATATCTCCCACGTACCCATGAGTATAATCCT
>CAYNIG010000303.1:0-6148 GCA_964396995.1 uncultured Saprospiraceae bacterium
TCATACTGATAACAGGCTATATAGTGGCTAAGATTGTGGCCACGATAGTAAAAACCACTGTTTCCAGAATAGGTATTGATAAGTTTGGCGAAAAACTCGGGGATATAGAATTTATTCAAAAGAATAATATAAAAATCAAGATCTCTTCAATCCTTAGCAAAATACTGTATTTCTTCATTTTTCTCATTTTCATCGTTGCGGCTACCGATGTACTGGGTATGCCCGCACTTTCGGATCTTTTTAAAAACATGCTCAATTACATACCCAATGTGGTAGTAGCTCTGGTGATGCTGATGATTGGAGTGTTGGTAGCAGATGCATTGAGGAAAGGAATTGAAACCACCGGCAAATCACTGGGGATCCCCTCGGCAAGCCTATTGGCAAACGCCTTTTTCTATTTTATATTGATCAATTTTATGATGGCTGCCCTGGGACAGCTTAATATTGATACTAAATTTATCGAATCCAATATACTGATTGCAGTTGGCGGCATATCATTGGCTTTTGCGATTGGATATGGACTGGCATCTAAAAACATTCTTTCTAATCTGGTTTCCGGATTTTATACTAAAGACAAATTTAACATTGGTGATGAAATAACGGTGGATGGTGCCCGGGGGCAAATAGTTAATATGGACAGGTCCTCCATTACTTTATTGCAGTTCAATAATGAAAAAACCATTGTGCCTATGTCAAAATTGACTAGTGACAACATCATCATCCACAAGGAAGCATTAGACCAGTTAGAGAACACTGAGATAAAAAGAATAGAGCAATAATCGAATGGTAAAAAAAGTTAAATAGGACTCTTAAGAGTCGTGTTAAACATTAAAATAAATTTATAATTGACAATTATTAATAAAATAAATTTAAAAACTATTTAATATGAAAAAGTTTACACTTATTCTGAGTGCATGCTTGTGGTGTATGTCGGTAAAAGCACAAAATGATGATGCAGCTCGTACAGCTGAACTTGCAAAAAAAGCAATTAAAGAAGCCAAAGAAGATGGCTGGATACAAGGTGGAGGATTTGGAATTGACCTTGGTCAACTATTGCAAATAAACCCGAAAGTCGGAGCTGGCGAAAACAGACTAGGAGTTGGAGGAGCAATCACCTATTTTGCAAAGTACAAAAAAGGACTTTTATCCTTTGATAATATTGGTTCCCTAAATCTAAGTGTGGTTAAACTCGGGACAGGAATACTCGCAGGTACTGCAACCTTTGCGGAGGTGAATCAACCATTTCAAAAATCCATAGATGAATTGAGGCTGACTTCCAGGCTTGGGTATAAAACTAAAACAGACTCTAAATTTTCTTATGCTGTCGACTTTGGCTTTTTAAGTCAATTCACACCAACCTACAGGGGATCAGACAATAAAAACTATCTAAAACAATTCAATACCGGAAGTATAAATACTACCCTGGTCGCCAAAATATTTTCTCCTGCATACCTCACGTTGGCCCCCGGTATAGATTATAAACCAAAACAAAACCTTTCCTTCTTCCTGGCTCCATTTGGATACAAGTCTGTCATTGTCGCTGACAGAGACCTGGCCAGGTTAAATATTCATGGAAACAAATGGAGAAGTGTAAACGATTTTGATCTTACCGACAATCAATTAGGAGGATTATTAAAAGCCATCTATACTGGTAAATATGCTAAAAATAAGATCACACATACCAGTACACTGACTTTATTTTCAAATTACCTGAATCAGGCTCAAAACATCGACCTTGACTGGATCAATCAATTTGGATTTAATATCTACAAAGGATTTGAAATTTCAGTATGGACAGATGTCTTTTACGATCATGATGTAAAGGTTCAGATCACCGATTACTCTCAAATCGGTGGAGTAAAAGCCACCACCGGAAGGAGGGTGAGTTTTGTAGAACAATTATTAGTGAAATACAATATTATTTTCTAATCCTGTTTAACAGCTCTCAGCGGTAAGAGGTGCGCCCCTTGAATAAAAAATAGATATCTGAGTTTATATTAACTTTAAACAATATAAATTTAATTTATGCGGGCCTTGCATTATTCAATACCACTGGTGATTTTAGTTTTATTCAGCACGGTGATGGTGTTTTTATATAACCAGACATGGGTCTTGGGTATTGGAATCGGCCTTATTGGATTGGTATCATTATATTTCCTAAAGGATGCCATCGACTGGAAATATTATGTAAAAAACCCACCCATGCCAGAACCACCTGTAGTAAAATTGCTAACTGAAATTCCTTTTTACAAACAGTTAAATGACCTGGACAGGGATAAATTTCAAAAGCGATTAGCCCTGTTCATGATAGCACATGATTTTAAAATGCAGCCAAGTAAAAGATCGGAAGAGGAGGATGCAACAGATGCCCCTGAAGATATAAAGGCCATCTGTTCTATACCAGCCATAATACTCACATTCTATGAAGAAAATTTCTTACTGAAAGAAATTGAGCAAGTAGTACTGTACAATCATCCTTTCCCCAGTCCGCGCTATCACGAATTGCACTCCTGTGAATCAAATAAAGAAGATAAAGTTCTTATCTTTTCATTGCCTCACCTGGAGAAAGGAGTCAAAGATCCATTTACCTATTTCGATGTCGGGATGTATGAATGGGCGCGCATCAGCGAAAACATTTCTTACCACTGCATCGATTGGAATCAATTCGCACAGAGTCAGGGAATAACTAAAGAGGCATACGAGAGAGTGATAGGCCTAGCCCATATCGATTTGCCGGCTGTATGCCGGGTGACTGAGATACATCAAGGCTATCTTCACATGTTAAAATCGTAATCCTATTTACTTTCAGTTTCTGTCTCCGGTAAAGTACCTTCAGTATTCTTTACATTTTTTACAGCATCCTCAACCTCTTTGGTGGCTTTACTTAATCTGTCGATATTCTTATCACGGCTGTTTTTGTTTTTTATGTCCGTATCCACACTATCCATGGCACTGTGATGCACGGTCCCATCCGGGTTTAATTTGGATTTAAATGTAAATCCTTTTATATCGGTATCTACTACAATCGTGTCCCCGGGATTAAAAGTACCCGATAATAAAAATTTGGCCAGTTCATCAATTATATCCCCTTGAATCACCCTCTTTAAAGGCCTTGCACCAAATTGAGGATCATATCCGAGATCTACTAATAAATTCAAAGCATTCTCACTCAATTCTATATCGAGGCTTTGTTTGGCCAGGTTTTTCTTTATCGATTTAAGTTGCAGTCTGGCGATTTGTTTTATCTCCGGTTTGCTTAAAGGCAGAAACATGATTTTATCATCTATTCTGTTGAGAAACTCCGGTCTCATGTTTTCTTTTAACAGATCGAACACCTCCATTTTTGTGGTCTCAATTATTTCTGTTTTATGTTTATCTCCTAAAGCTTCCAGGTCCTCAAAGTTTTCCAGTATTTTATCCGCTCCCATATTGGAAGTCATGATGATTATGGTATTTTTAAAATTGGCGATGCGGCCTTTGTTGTCGGTAAGTCTACCATCATCCAATACCTGCAGTAAGATATTAAACGTATCAGGATGTGCCTTTTCTATTTCATCGAGCAGAATTATAGAATAGGGTCGTCTTCGAACAGCTTCAGTCAATTGTCCGCCCTCATCGTAGCCCACATATCCGGGAGGCGCCCCTATGAGTCTTGACACAGAATGTTTCTCCTGAAACTCGCTCATATCTATCCTGATAATGGCTTTTTCATCATTAAAGAGTACTTCAGCCAATGCTTTGGCTAATTCTGTCTTCCCCACCCCGGTAGGACCTAAAAATATAAATGATCCAATAGGTTTATTTGGGTCACCTAATCCCGATCTGCTTCTTCGGACTGCATCACTCACCGCTTTTACAGCTCCAGACTGACCTATTAACCTCTTTCCTATTTCAGTCTCTAATTCCAGCAATTTTCCCCTTTCGCTCTGCTGCATTTTCTGAATCGGTATACCCGTCCACTTTGATACTACCGCAGCAATATCATTTGCTGTCACTTCCTGATTGGTAAGCCTTTTTTCTTCCGGAAATTCTTTCAGCTTAGCTTCTGCATCCGCCAGTTTCCTTTCTTCTTCTTTAAGTGAACCATATCTGATTTTGGCTACCACTTCATAATTGCTTTCCCGCTCAGCTTTATCTGCTTGTTGTATCAGATCCTCGATATTTTTTTTGCACGATTGAATCTGATCTACTATCTCTTTTTCGTTTTTCCATTCAGCACTGACTATATCCAGCTTTTGTTTGGCCTCTGCCAATGCCTTGTTGATTGCGTCCATTTTCAGTGGATCATTATCTCTTTTTATTACCTCCTTTTCTATTTCAAGTTGCCTTACTTTACGCTGCAATTCATCAACCTCATCCGGCACACTGTCCAATTCCAATCTCAGTTTTGCAGCAGACTCATCAATAAGGTCTATGGCTTTATCCGGCAATTGTCTGTCCTGAATATATCTGCTGGAAAATTCAGCTGCAGCTACCAATGCTTCGTCCAGAATATTAATCTTATGGAAAACCTCATATTTATCCTGTACTCCTCTGAGAATGGAAATAGTCTCTTCAATACTTGGTTCATCTATATACACAGTCTGAAATCTTCTGACCAATGCCTTATCTGATTCAAAATACTTTTGATATTCATCAGAGGTAGTAGCTCCGATGGTATGCAATTCTCCTCTGGCTAAAGCGGGCTTCAATATATTGGCTGCATCTATCGCTCCCTGGCCGCCTCCTGCTCCAATAAGTGAGTGTATTTCATCTATAAACAAAACAACCCTGTCACCTGATTCTTTTACTTCTTTGATAACCGCTTTTAGCCTTTCTTCAAACTCACCTTTGTATTTAGCACCGGCGATCAGAGCCGCCATATCCAACGAAAATATTTGTTTTTTTCTCAGATTTTCAGGTACATCTTGCCTTACTATTCGCCAGGCGATGCCTTCCACTATTGCCGTTTTACCTACACCTGCTTCTCCCAATAAAATTGGATTGTTTTTCTTCCTGCGGGAGAGTATATGCAATATTCGTCTGATTTCATCATCTCTTCCTACAATGGGATCTAATTCGCCGTTTTCGGCCCTTTCATTTAAATTGACTGCATATTTTCCTAATGCATTATAGGTATTTTCAGCACCTTGTTCTGTTACAGTTCGGCCTTTTCTTAGTTCTTTAATTGCATTTTTAACTCCTGCCTCAGTGGCCCCTGCATTTTTCAAGAGCTGAGCAGTCTTATCGTTTCCGGTGAGTATACCCAATAATATCAATTCCATACTGATATAATCGTCACCAAAATCTTTAAGCATATTTTTTGCTCTGGCCAGGCTTTGATTGGCTTCATTGGAAAGCACCTGTTTCACATCTCCTTGCACCCTTGGATAAGTTTGTAATAATTTATCTATTTCAAGCTTAACGGTGGCCGCATTTACCCCGCTTTTTTTCAATAAAAAGTCAGCAACTCCCGATTCGGTTAGCATTACTCCTTTGAGCAAATGAGGGGTATCTACTATTTGTTGTCCGAGGGATTCTGCAATTCGCTGGCCTTCTAATATACACTCTTGCGCTTTTACTGTAAATTGATCGTATGTCATTTCTATTTTTTATTTCGTTCAAAGTACGATGAATCAATTTCTTTACCAAAAAGATATTTGGTAAAAAATACGAACAAAAGTCAGGTAGCGACCAATCTACCTGTAATTTAGACATGAAAAAAAGGAGAAAGGTGCAAATTTGACAGTCAGACCAATATCAAGTGGGCCACTTCTTCCCGATACTCAATCGGGGTTTTTCCGTTAGTGTTTTTAAATAACCGGTTAAAATGCGAGGAGTTATTAAATCCACTTTCAAAACATACTGCTGCAATAGAAAGGTCTGTTTCGGCAATTAATTTACAGGCATAGGTCACTCTGAATTCATTGACAAATTCGGTAAATGTTTTGCCTGTTACGCGTTTAAAATACCTGCAAAACGATGGGATTTCCATAGATACCAGTCTGGAAATATCCTCCAGCCTGATATCATCTTGAAAATGATCCTTTACGTAGCTATAGACCCGGTCAATTTTATCATTATCTTGTTTCCTGAGCACCAAGGTTGGATTATTGGTATTGAGAAGTTCAAAATCTTTTGACAATGCTAACTTTCTAAATACATTGAT
>CAYNIG010000304.1:0-6086 GCA_964396995.1 uncultured Saprospiraceae bacterium
CCCTATCTACATCATGGACCCCAGGTCATCCGAGATGACAAAATATGCTGCTAATTCCTACCTGGCCACCCGCATCACATTTATGAATGAAATCGCCAACCTTTGTGAACGCACCGGCGCAGATGTGGATATGGTACGGAAAGGTATGGGGAGTGATAACCGCATAGGCAAACGATTTCTTTTTCCGGGCATTGGCTATGGTGGTTCCTGTTTCCCAAAAGATGTAAAAGCGTTAATCCATACCGCTCAAGAGCACGATTATTCCTTCAGAATATTGCAGGAAGTAGTCCAGATAAATGAAGCTCAAAAGCAAGCCCTGGTAAAAAAGCTTAAAATTTATTTTAATCACGATCTTAAAAATAAAGAGATTGCTATCTGGGGCCTGGCTTTTAAACCCAATACTGACGATATCAGGGAAGCTCCGGCACTTACGTTAATTGATGAATTATTAGCTGTCGGAGCCAAAATTTCGGTATTTGACCCGGAAGCCATGTCTCACGTGGAAAAAATTTATGGCGATCAGATCAGATACGGCCGTGACGAATACGAAATACTTCAAGATGCGGATGCGCTGCTGATAGCCACAGAATGGAGCCTTTTCAGATCCCCTAATTTTGATGATATAAAGACCAGAATGAAGACTAAAGCCATCTTTGATGGTCGCAACTTATATGAACTCGATGATATTCCATCCGGATTTTATTATGCCAGCATAGGCCGTGTAACCATATCTGATCATCAGCAACCACCCATCAACTAATTACAATTCAATCACCAGACAAACTATAAACCAATAAATTCCTCGCTTATGCAAATGGTAGATCTAAAATCCCAATACCTAAAAATCAAGGCAGAAATAGACACTGCTATTCTGAATGTATTAGACCATGGCCAGTTTATTAATGGACCGGAAGTAAAATCGTTTCAATCTGCATTGGAAAAGTATTCAAATGTGAAACATGTCATTCCCTGTGCAAATGGTACCGATGCGCTGCAGATCGCACTCATGGCTATCGATGTGAAACCAGGTGATGAAATCATTGTTCCTGCTTTTACTTATGTCGCTACAGCAGAGGTCATCGGCTTGCTCGGACTTACTCCGGTAATGATCGATGTCGATGCCAAGAGTTTTTTGAGTAAGCCGGAATCAATTGAAGCAGCCATTACCCCAAAGACCAGGGCCATAGTACCGGTGCATCTGTATGGCCAGTGTGCGGATATGGAAAAGATCATGGCTCTCGCCGCCAGGCATAACATTTTCGTGATCGAAGATAATGCACAGGCTATTGGTGCTGATATCCTGTTGAGAAATGGCAGCCAACCCAAGTCAGGAACCATAGGCCACATTGGATGTACTTCTTTTTTTCCTTCCAAAAATCTGGGATGTTATGGAGATGGAGGTGCGATGATGACTAACGATGATCAATTGGCCGAAAAACTGAGAATGATAGCCAATCATGGTCAAAAGAAAAAATATTATCATGAAGTATTGGGTGTCAATTCAAGATTAGATAGTATTCAGGCTGCCGTGCTCAATATAAAATTGAATCATCTGGATGAATACTGTAGTGCCCGCAGAAAAGTGGCCCACACGTATAATGATGCATTCAATGCTTCAAAAAATATCATCACCCCTCTGGAAGTAGCCCATTCTACCCATGTATATCATCAATATACTTTAAGGATCACCGATGGATCCAGAGATCGATTAGCCGATTATCTGACTGACCAAGGCATTCCCAATATGATATATTACCCTGTTCCATTGTATGACCAGAATGCATTTAAATCAATAAAAGGAGATATCGATTTTTTGCCTGTGACCGATCAATTGTGCAAGGAAGTAATATCCTTACCCATACATACGGAAATGAAAAAAGAAGATCAGGATAGAGTGATTGAAACCGTATTGAGTTTTTTTAAATAGAAAGCATTTTTAAAGTTGAATGTCACTATCCCATCATTTCATTCTCCCGAAATTCAATACACCTTTGAGATTTTATTAGAAGAGTTTTTAGGTTTGAATATTTCATTTACCTATTCTACTGACGCTAAATCTGATTTTATTCTTGAATCAGATGGGATGAGCAAACTAACCATTAAAAACCATTTTTTTTCTAAGTTTTTAATAGAAAACAGCTACTTATCCAAATCTTCTTTTCCCAAAAACGTTACGTATTGGACGGACCCTGCCTTAGGGGTGGTAAAACTTCCAATTTTATATGGTGAAAGTAAAATAGCTGAAGATCAAAATCAGTATGTATTGCATGCCGATCTCATTTCTTCATCTTATTTTATGCTTTCACGATGGGAAGAAACAGCAGACGATCAAAAAGATGAGCACGGACGAAGTACTGGGAAAAACGCAATTGCCTATAAATACGATTTTCTTCACCGACCTATAGTAAACGAATACGCTGATTTGCTGTGGAAGGTGTTGACTCTGGCTGGATTTAATGGTAATCGAAAAAAACATACTTATACCTCTGTAATCACCCACGATATAGATCAGCCTTACCAATGGCCATCTTGGTACATCAACATTAAACACCTGGCCGGTGATTTGATCAAAAGAAGAAGCTTCAATAGGTTTGCCGGCAATGTAAAAACACTGTATCAAACAGGCATACAAAGAAAAAAAGATCCATTTGATAATCATGACTATTTAATTTCACTTGCCAATAATCATGGATACCAAGCGCATTTTAATTTTATTATCAGCACCCAATCCAGGTACGATTTGTCTTTACCCGTTTCTGACCCGCGACTCAAATCATTAATCCACAAAATTGAATCAAACGGACATATCATCGGATATCACCCGGGATATAATGTGTTTACGGATGAAATGATTTTTAAAAAGGAATTGGATCAGTTACAAGCCATCGTTTCTCAAAAAATAACCAGTGGCCGGCAGCATTATCTTCGGTTTAAAGTGCCGGATACCTGGAAAATCTGGGATGCAGCCGGTATGCAATGGGAGAGCAGTATGGGTTATAGTGATTTGCCCGGATTCCGGTGCGGTACTTGTTACTCCTATTCAGTATTCGATTGCATAGAGCGTAAAAAATTAAAATTAAAAGAGAAACCTTTAATACTGATGGATGCTACATTGGTACACTATTTAAAATCAGCAGATATGCCTGTTTTGCACTCGCTGAAAGCAGAATGCAAAAAGCACGGCGGGGAGTTTATGACCATCTTGCACAATGATTTAGTAAATCATCCTATACTGAAAGACTTTCCTTCACTCATATTAAAATAAACTGTCCATTGTTTTCACAAATAAAAAATAAAGAAGCTGCTATTGGAATCATAGGGCTTGGATATGTAGGCCTTCCTTTGGCACTGGAATTTGCTAAAAAATTCAAAGTAGTGGGCTTTGATATTAATGCCAATCGCATCTCCTTAATGCAGCAACAAATCGACCCATCCAACGAATTGAGTTCCGATGCATTCGAGGGAGCTGATATTTTGTTTTCATCTAGCCTTGATGATCTGAGATCGTGCAGGGTATTCATCGTGGCCGTACCTACCGATATTGATGAAAATAAAGTCCCGAATCTAAAACCATTGCAATCTGCATCCGCTACAGTGGGCAAGGTGATCAAAAAGGGAGACTATGTCATATTCGAATCCACGGTCTATCCGGGATGTACAGAAGAAGATTGTATACCTATAATAGAAAAAGAATCGGGATTAAATTTTGGAACAGACTTTAAAGCAGGCTATTCTCCTGAGCGTATCAATCCCGGTGACAAATCAAGACCATTGCCATCCATTTTAAAAATTGTTTCTGGATCAGATGCAGAGGCTTTAGAAAATATTTCTGATCTCTACGGAAGCATCATCACCGCAGGATTGCACCAGGCCACGAGTATCAAAGTAGCCGAAGCAGCTAAAGTAATTGAAAACACACAGCGGGATTTGAATATATCACTTATGAATGAGTTATCTATTATTTTTGATAAAATGGGTATAGATACCAATGAAGTGATTGCCGCTGCCGGCACCAAATGGAATTTTATAAAATTACAGCCCGGTTTAGTGGGTGGGCATTGTATAGGTGTCGATCCTTATTATTTATTACATAAGGCAAAAGAATTAGGCATTGAACCACAAGTGATAGCCAGTGGAAGAAGGATCAATGACGGCATGCCGGCTCATATTGCCAAGAAATTGGTTCAGCGATTGATTGGAAATGATGTCAATCCCGGTGAAGCCAGAGTATTGGTGATGGGTGTTACATTTAAGGAAGATGTGACCGATATACGCAATACCAAAGTCGTGGATTTGATAAATGAGCTGAAAGGTTATTCATTAGAAGTAGAGGCTTATGATCCCTGGGTAGATAAGAAAGAATTCGAGCATGAGTATGGCTTTTCTTTGATTTCCAATCCCACAGGTAAATATCAAGCCATCGTGGTTGCAGTAAGCCATACGGAGTTTAAATCATTACCCCAGAATTATTTTATTGATTTATTAGATACGAATAGCCCGTTGTTTTTTGATTTAAAAGGCATATATGGCTCCTTAAAAACCGACACGCAGTATTGGAGACTATAAAACCTTCATATATTTTAGTAGGCTGTGGGCAAATCGCTCACAAACATTTAGTGGAAATAAATCGAACGGGAAATTTAATCGCCGTATGTGATCCTGAAATGGATAAATTGAATTCATTGGAATTGAGTGAACGGGTTACTAAATTTACTTCCTTTAGTGATTTAATTTATAGTAAACCTAATGCAGATGTATATGTAATCTGTTCGCCCAATACATACCACGCTGATCAAAGCATAGCAGCATTAAAACTGGGATCACATGTATTATGCGAAAAACCGATGGCCATACAGTCCGGTGATGCTAAAGCAATGATGGATGCTGCTGAAGCCCATGACCGGCAATTGACTATAGTAAAACAAATCAGATATAATCCGGCTCTACAGGCATTAAAAGAATGGTTGTCCAGCGGTAAGTCCGGAAAAGTATTCTCCCTGGTACTCAATGGGGTGTGGAATAGAAATGAAGCATATTATAACGGTTCTGATTGGAGAGGAAAGAAAAGGTTGGATGGAGGAATATTATATACTCAATTCAGTCATTTTTTAGACCTGCTCATTTGGCTGTTCGGTGAAGCGAAAACTGTAAAAAGCGCTTTCCAGAATTTACACCATCAAACCATTTCTGAATTTGAAGATCAGGGATCGGTAATTGTCGTTTTTGAAAATGAAGCCCTGGGCACACTTCATTTTAGTATAAATAGTTTCGAAAAAAACCTGGAAACCTCTTTATTAGTCATAGCTGAAAATGGAAACATCAAAATTGGCGGTGAATATTGTGATATTCTGGAGTATGCCCTTACACGAAATAATGATTTTGCCATAGACTCGAAACCCAGACCGGTAAAACACAGGGCGGTATACGATCATTTTCTCAATGGCATTGCGAATAAAATATACGATCGCAAAAGCCTGACTGAAGCTTATCAATCCGTTCAATTGATAGAACAGATTTATAAAGCGCAGTAGTTCCCCGTAGAATAGCCTTTAGGCTGTTATAACTAAAAACAAGCTAAAGCATGTTCTACGGTATAAAAAACCAAATCTGGTAAAAACCAAAAACCACCGTAGAATAGCCTTCAGGCTGTTATGACCAAAACAAGCTAAAGCATGTTCTACGGTAAAAAAACTAAAACAAGCTAAAGCATGTTCTCCGGTATAAAAAATCCAAAACAAGCTAAAGCATGTTCTACGGTATAAAAAACTAAATCTGGTAAAAACCAAAAACCACCGTAGAATAGCCTTCAGGCTGTTATAACTGAAACAAGCTAAAGCATGTTCTACGGTAAAAAAAACTAAATCTGGTAAAAACCAAAAACCACCGTAGAATAGCCTTCAGGCTGTTATAACTAAAACAAGCTAAAGCATGTTCTACGGTAAAAAAAACTAATCTGGTAAAAACCAAAAACCACCGTAGAATAGCCTTTAGGCTGTTATAACTGAAACAAGCTAAAGCATGTTCTACGGTAAAAAAAAACTAAATCTGGTAAAAACCAAAAACCACCGTAGAATAGCCTTCAGGCT
>CAYNIG010000305.1:0-6085 GCA_964396995.1 uncultured Saprospiraceae bacterium
TGAGCAAATAAAGCCTCTAGCTGATCATCAGTAGCACTGTAACTGATGTTTGCAACATAAATATTCATTCTAAGAAAATTTAAATAATAAAAAAAGTTATTGAATTAATTAAAAAGGTGCATGTAAGAATTAGGAAACTGGCAAAAAAATCTATCCATCAAATGAATATTTATGCAAACTTTTTCAACGGGTTTCACTAAAGATTTCGCTTAATTGTCTTCAAATGTATACAAATAAATTGACTTTAGCCTATGCTGTAAGTAATTTTTTTACAATATCGGCTATCGTTTTGCCGTCCGCTTTACCAGCTAAAGCCTTGGAAGCCAAGCCCATAATCTTGCCCATATCCTTTATACCGGCAGCATTATTTTCTTTGATAAGACCCGATACCAGAGACTCTATTTCATCGCTAGTCATCTGTTTGGGCAGGTATCGTTGAATCACTTCTATTTCCTCTTTTTCTACTATAGCCAGGTCTGGCCTGTTTTGAGTCTCATATATTGCCAGCGAATCCTGTCTTTGTTTTACCAGTTTTTGCAAAAGCTTGATTTCACGATCGGCATCCATAGCGCTTCCTGAACCGTCAGTCTTAGCAATAAGTATAGCTGCTTTTACGGCCCGTACTCCACGTAACCAAGCCTGATCTTTGGCTTTCATGGCATCTTTGATGTCGTTATTAATTTGATCTTCGAGAGACATAAAATTAAATTTAGATTTAAGGATTACTCCCAACAAACATAAGGATTAAAATAAAAGTTTCAAGGAAAGTGGCAAACCGAAACCCAATAAAAAAGCTCCGCATGCTGACAGAGCTTTATGAATATTTATAAATTGAATACAATCGATTAATTCTTTTTTGCTTCGGTACCTGGGGTGGCCTGTGCAGCCGGTTTGGTAAATCCCAATTTGGCCCTAACCAGATTGCTTATATCGGTAGTCTCATCGGCATACAAAAGCATTCCGGCGCTGGAGTCAAACACATAGGTAAAACCGTTTTCTTTGGATACATCAGTAATAGCTTTATTTATTTTATCCAATATAGGTTGCAAAAGAGCTTCGCGTTTCTGTGCCAGCTGGTTTTGCATGTCTTGCTCGAGCTTACCCAGGTCTTCTTCTTCAGCTTTTAATTTTTCAACCTGCTCTTGCAGGGCTTTTGGTGCTATTTCACCTTGTTTTTCTTTTTTTGCCAGGTCGGCATATTTGGCCTGCAAAGCTTCTACTTTTTGCTGCCCTTGCTTGGAAAGTTGTTCCTGGTAAGCTTTAAGGTTTGATTCTGCTTGTTTTACTTCAGGCACTTCGGCCATAATGGCAGCACTGTTCATGAAGCCAAATTTCTGAGCCTGCAATGCCAAACTGAGTACCAGGCCTGCTATGATTAAAAGTGATTTTGATTTCATTTTTTATTGACTTTATTATGATTGTATTTTTTCGGGATGCAAATGTATTACTGAATTCCCAATTTTTTGAGTATGTCTCCGGTTTTGTCCAGTCCCGGATTAGAGAATATCACTCCTGCACTGGCACCTTTATCTAAAATGAGGTCGTAAGATTTAGAAGTTGCATATTCCTGGATGGCTTTGTAAACTTTATCCTGTATGGGCTGTACCAATTCTTGTCTTTTAAGGAATAATGCGCCTTCTGGGCCAAATTTGGCTTTCTGAGCTTCCATTACTTCCTTTTCCTTCTTCATGATTTCTTCTTCTTTTGTTTTTCTTTGTTCTTCGCTCAGCAACACCTGCTCAGCCTGGTATTTATTGTACATCACTTTTATTTTGTCTCGTGACTCGGCTATTTCCTGTTTCCAGGTAGCGGTGATTTTGTCTAATTGTTCCTGTGCTTTTTTGTATTCAGTCAGATTTTCGAGTACCTGAGTGATGTCTACAATGGCTATCTTTTGCGCTGCCACAAATGACCAGGCACCTGCCAAAATCAAAATAAAAAGGATTCTTTTCATGATCTGTAAATTTATTGAATCAAAGGTATGATTATAATACGTTTAATAGTTAATGATGTAACTGCTTCCCCACTTAAAAAGTTACAACTATAAAAATTAAAAAAGGGTGATTTTCTATACAATTAATTGACAAAAAACTACTTATACATCTATTTCGTTTTACTATTTTAAAAAGAATAACTTTTAATCCCCGGAGTATTAAGAGATTTAACTAAATAAGAACAGCAATTTATTTTTGATTTTTCAATATCCATTGATCTACCGTTTTTATACAACTAAATGGTTTTCGTGGTATCTGATGAGGCTGGAGCAATGCTTTTTTGATCTCTATTGCAGCCGGAACAAAATCCACAGCCATATCTTTAAATCGGTCTGCTGATCGCAGGGCCCTTTCAACTTCCCAGCTGAACTGATCAGGATAAAAATGATGGGCCTGGCTGCTCTCTTTAATTCTGGATCGTATATATTCAGCTACCGACAACATACCCTTCTTGACCGCTTCAGGAAACAATTCTTTTATTTCGGCGTCGTGAGAGGCTAAAAAATTAAAAACTTCGAGTGCACCATCGCTTTTAAGAAAAATAACCATGGTTTGCTGCCAATCCGGCCTGGATTTGATCTTAGCTACGGCTTTATTTACGACGGTGCTGTCTTTATTATCATCTGCAAACACCATGATGCGCAGAAAATCCACATCACTCAGCACGTTTGCAGATTCTATCTCCTTGATCATTCGAATATCATTGGCTTCTTCCCGTTCGATTATAGATTTGATCTTATTTTGCTGGTTTTGGATTGATTCTAAAAGAAGATTAAACACAAAAAAAATAATGGAGGCCAATCCTACCAGCGCCGAACCCACTAATGGGATTTTCAAAGAAGCAGGCGATATAGGCAACCAGTTTCTATTAAGTAAAATGAAGGAACAAATAATAAATACTAAAGGTATAAACGTGGAAATATAAATAATGACCTTATGAATAATGGAAGGTAAAAATGATGGCTCCCCTTTCATAAAAGAAGCGAGCCCTGCCCCAATGGAAATGGAAAGGCTGCCAAGGCACGCTATCAATACCTTATTTGATGAAGGTAAGTCAATCTCAGCGTATCCTCCCTTCAGCCCGATGAATAATGCCAGTAGCAGCATTAAAACAATCATTGACAAATAGCTATAGACCAAATTCCATGCCCAGCTTACTCCTGCATCACCACCAGGCAATTTGGTAAAATAGATCTGGTGGCTGACCGAGAGGTAAATTAAAATAAGGATTACCAAAAGAAAATGAGCAATGATCTGCATAAAAATGGTTCCTTTTATTTGTATTAATTCAGGGATAGATCTTCCAATTCTGAAATGGCATTGGTGATGGCTTTATTTATACCGGGGCCCGGACCAGCGGTATTTATACCGGACATGGTACGCAAAGCGTCGGAATAGTATTTTTTCCATACATCGATTATATGCTTTTGCTCCCGGGTATCTGATCCCACACGTATTGCCTCCTTTCCCAGTTCAATTTCCTTTTTTATGCGATGAAGCGCATTCATTTTAACTTCATTAATCAACCCAATACTTATTTTTTCGGTATTGGCACATAAAGTAAGTGCCGTTGCGAGCGCACTGACCCCTACATTTTCTAACTCTTGCTTTGATACCATTTCTATTCTGTCCCCATCAACATGATAATAGACATCAGTAAAATGCCACATCAGTAACCCGGGTATGCGTGCATCCAAAAAAGGAGTGTGATCACTGCCTCCTTCAAATGGATTGGTTTTTACCTTCCACCCATTATAGGATGCTTGTTGCAAACAACGGTTTAGGAGCAGGTCATTAAAATAATGCGGAAACAGATCAGTCTCCTTTAAAGGATGACCTCCCCATTCAGTATGCTTATCCTCACCCCTGGTCCAAATAGCAGATGGGTCAGGCATTTTTTCAATCAGGAAACTGCCACCGGTTTTCATTATATCTTCTCCCACCATATCGAGACTAAGTCCCCATAGAATCCCTTTTTTCCGGATGCTATCCTCTTCAATATACCGTCGGGTAGAAATGATTTCATCTCCCCATAAAAAAGTAATACTTCTGTGAGGAATGTATTTTTTTGATTTTATCATTTTTGCTGTCACCTTGGCCATTTCGGCTAATGCCCCCACTCCTGAAGCATTATCATTGGCACCCGGTTCCTGTACATGGGCACTAAATACAAATCGTTCCTCTTTTTTCAAAGTTCCTTTTACATTGGCTACAATGGTAAGTTCATCATTGGTATAAAATTTTGTTTTTACCCTTACCGTTGCAGTTACCTTTCCTTTTGCCAGTGCAGAGACTAATTTTTCTTTAGCAGCATAGGATAAAAATAAACACCATTTGTTTTCGATGCTATCCAGGTAAGGAATGCTTCCAAAAGAAATGGAGGAGGTATATATTTCAGGACGATTGAATGCCGGAACAGAATAGGTAAGCAAGCCCAGGGCTTTATGCTTTACCGCCAGGGCATGAAGCATTCTTACAGATCCAAAACCAAAAAGTATTTTACCCGACAGATCTTTACCCGAAATTTCGTGATCTGATCCGGAGCCGATATGGATGATTTCCCCAATATCACCCCCTTCTTTTGTGCTGGAGGAATTGATGGCAATCATGTTTTTATTTGAACTAAATGATAATAACGGAAGAGAATCTACGGATAATATCAGACTGCCGTCCATTGGCTGCCACGAGGGCCTGCGCAGTTTCCTTTTCTCTATGGTATAGGTGAGTATGTCTGATTCCCTTGCATGCTGTTCATTAATAAAACCTGCTTTTTTCAAGATATTTTCAACATAATAAATACATTCATCAAAATGTGGATTGCCTGCTAATCTCCATCTTTTTTCTGCAAATGATACTGTATTAAAAGCTTCGTCACCATCAAACTGGGATTGAAGATCCCGATACAATTGCTCAGACACTGCATATTCTTGGGCTATTGCAGGTGAGTATTTCAAAAAAACGATGAGAAAAAAAGTGATTAATCGAATCATACCTTGGAATTAAAGTAAAAGCCCCTATCCGGCTGAAATACTGAATAAGGGCTTAAATTTCGGTTTTTTTATTCTATTATCTCCAGGCACTCAACAATCCTGCCATAAGGCTTACCGTCACAATCCAATAGCCTACATTCACGCCAAACCATTTCATTGATTTTTGTTCGAAAATAGACATCGTGCCGAATATGGGTATGACTACCATAATACTCAATACCATTCCATGTACCAGGCCATGGCTAAAGGTATGGTAAGAATGTCCATCCGGTGCCGTATCCTGGCCAGGCCCGGTCACATTTTGCTGTATGAATAATGACAACAGAACAGAAAGTACCAGGGATACCAGGTACAATACAGGTTTAGGAGGCTTCAACGTTTCCAGTTTAAAACCGTTTGCATCCATCCACATACCACCCATTACTTTGGGATGATAATAGATAAAACCAACGATCATTGGGATTAATGCGGCCAATCCCGTTGCGATAAAGTTTGGATTATATTCCATATTAAATTAAGGTTTTTATAATATGAATATAATTAAGTTTGAGAGATTGTAAAATAAAATGTAGTTTTTGGTTTTTTAAATTATGGCAGATCATACCCTCTCCCGGCTTGCCCGGCTTACCGGAATCCAGACTATACTGCAAAGTAAAAGATTGACTACCGCGGCAGAACTGGCACAGAAATATGGTATAAGTATACGCACTATATACCGGGATATACGTGCACTGGAAGATTCGGGTTTGCCCATTGTGACGGAAGAAGGAAAGGGATACAGTATCGTGGAAGGATACAAATTACCTCCGGTCATGCTTACTGAAAAAGAAGCTATCGCATTAATTACCTCCGAGAAGATCATATTACAAAATAAAGACGCTTCTTTGGTACGGATTTATACAGAAGCCATCTCTAAAATCAAGGCTGTACTCAGGTCATCAAATAAATACAAAGCAGAGTTCTTAAAAGAAAGAGTGCACGTAGGCAAAAACTTTGAAAGTCTTCGTACCAGCAATGCGCTGATTGATATACAGTTGGCGTTGTCAAACTATCAACTTATCAAATTAAATTACAAAAATGCAGATGGGCGTGAAAGCGAAC
>CAYNIG010000306.1:0-6066 GCA_964396995.1 uncultured Saprospiraceae bacterium
AAAGATCATTTCAATATTAACAGGAAAACTTTCAATACCTATTCCGGAAAAAGATTAGAAAAAAGCCCTACCATTCTGGGCCATGAAATAATCGGACGCATCGCAGGTTTTGGTCCACATGCGCAAAATATGGATGTAAGAGGAAGGTATTTAAGTGCAGGGGAACGAGTTACCTGGGCGATCTATGCTACTGACCCCAACGATTTGAATTATATACATGGAATGCCACAGAAAGCAGAGAGGTTATACAAATACGGACACGAACAAATAAATGATACTCAAACCTTGCATGGAGGCTTGAGTGAATACATCATTCTGAAGCCCTATACTCCAATCATTAAAATAGATGAACGTATTCCGCTGCCTGTGGCAGCTACCATAAATTGCACTATCAGTACAATAGCAGGGGCCATGAGGCTATTGGATAATGTAGCCGGTAAGAATATACTTATTTGCGGTAGTGGCATGCTCGGAATGCTTGCTATATCGATGTGCAAAATAAAACAAGCGAATAAAATTGTCGTTGTGGACAGCAACGAGGAAAGGCTGGCTTTGGCTCCCTATTTTGGTGCCAGCCATATCATCCATACCAGTCAATTCAATGCAGAAGGGTTGTCTGCTTTATTACATCATCCATGTCCCTTCGACAGCGTAATAGAAGTAAGTGGCAGCAATAAGGCTATGCAGATGTCATTGGATTCATTAAAAATAGGCGGTACTGCCGTTTGGCTGGGGGCAACCTTTCCTCAGGAAGATGTTTGTATTTCCGCTGAAAAAATGGTCAGAAAATTATTAACCATTCGTGGATTGCACAACTATAATATTCAAGATTTTATTTACGCCGTAGAATTTATTGAGGCCCACCATACAACCTTTCCATTTGAATCACTTATACACCAATCATTTAATCTGAATCAAATAAACGAGGCATTTGAATATGCTGTTCGATTTAACCCTTTCAGAGTAGGAATAACAATGCAAAAAAGTTTATGACCAAAATAAAACTAGCTGTCTTTGATTTGTCAGGTACCACTGTGAATGACCATAATGCTGTAGCTAACAGTTTGTGGCAGGCTGCAACGGAAGCAGGGCTTGAGGTAACACTTGACGATTTCCAGCAATCGATCGGTACCAATAAAATACATATGTATCAGTATTTGATAGCTAAGAACAACGGAATGCAGGTGAGCCTTCGACACCTGGAGCAATATCATTTTCCGGATTTTTATGATCAAGCTGTAAAGCTCTTTGAAAGATATTCCAAAATCATGATAGATTATTACCAGCACCATTTACAGGCAATGGATGGCACTGAAGAGGTATTTGATTGGTGTCGGACTAAAGATATTAAAATTGCGACGGATACCGGGTTTCATAGGGAAATAAATGATGCCATACAGCAAGGGTTAAAATGGGTCGAACGGCAAATAGTAGACTTAGCAGTTGATATTGACCATGTGAAAGGAATTGGCAGACCAGCTCCTTTCATGATATTTCACATTATGAAGGAACTCAATATCCAGAGCGTCCACGAGGTGATTAAAATTGGAGACACCCCAGCTGATCTTTACAGTGGATTCCATGCCGGATGTAAAGGGAATATAGGAGTATTAAGCGGGGCCAACACGGAGGAAGTTTTAATCCAACACCCACATACCCATATTATTAACAGCATACTGGAATTACCCCGTCTGATTGAAAATCATTTTAATTTATGACCTCTGCGTTCCTGAATAAGAATTCTTATTTCTGGCATTCCATTTACTGCATGTCAGCTGCATTCCTTACTTATTGCAGTATGTATGCATTTAGGAAACCAATTTCTTCCGGCGTATTTGAATCCAATCAGTTGTGGGGAGTAGACTATAAAATAATTCTGATTACAGCCCAGGCAATAGGATATACCATCTCTAAATTTGCCGGTATTAAATTGATTTCCGAAATGAAATCGCACCAAAGGATATCCTATATTTTAATTTTACTGGGTATCTCCTGGTTCGGATTATTCTTGTTTGCAACATTAGGATTTCCATGGGGTACGATAGGTTTATTTATAAATGGACTTCCGCTGGGAATGATCTGGGGAATAGTATTCTCATTTTTAGAAGGCAGGAGAAACACGGAGTTATTGGGTGTAGGCATGTCAGTGAGTTTTATTATTGCTTCCGGGCTAGTGAAATCAATTGGAAGGTTCTTAATAGATCAAATGGGAGTGTCAGAATTCTGGATGCCCTTTTGTACCGGTATCCTTTTTATTCTGCCCTTGTTGATTGGTGTTTGGATGCTTTCAAAAATTCCACCTCCAACTACGGAGGATAAAATGGCCCGCACGGAAAGGGTTCCTATGAATTACAGGGAAAGAATGTCTTTTTTCAGATCTTTTGCACCCGGTATTGCATTATTGGTATGCGTTTATGTTGCCCTCACTATCCTTCGCGACCTAAGAGATAATTTTTCAGTAGAACTGTGGAATGAGCTGGGCTTCGAAAATACCTCTCGCTTATTGACCTTATCCGAAATTCCCATCGCCATACTTGTATTTTTGATTGTGGCTTCCATGATCCTGATCAAAAACAATCGTATTGCTTTTATGACAAATATAATCATGATTATGAGTGGAGGGGCATTATTATTGATCTCCACCTTTTTGCATCTGGCTCAGCTCATCAGTCCGATCATGTGGATGATATCCATTGGCTTTGCGATGTACCTTTCATACATTAGTTATCATACAATGTTATTTGAAAGATGGATTGCTGCTTTTAAATATCAAAGCAATATTGGTTTTCTGATGTATCTGGCTGATTCTTTTGGTTACCTGGGAAGCGTATGTATATTATTCTTAAAAAACTTTGGAAGGCATTCCACTTCCTGGCTCAAATACATAGAACTTACTACTTATGTAACAGGTACAAGTATTTTAATCCTGGGACTGCTTTCGCTTATTTATTTTGAAATTAAATTCAGGAAAATAAAAACACAATCTATTTCCAGTACGGAAACAAGGTTTGCGTGAAGCCTTGTCGTAATTATTCTGTTAAACCTTTTTCCATCAATCATCATCCCCGTCTTCTTTATTATCGTATTTCAAAAAGGCAGCTCTGCGAGGAGCAGGCATTTCGCTATTCAATCCTTTTACTGATTGCCATACAATACGACTAAACTCGAGATCATGTATCAAATCCGGTTTAGACAGATCAAATTCCTGAGATTTTTTTGAATTAAGACTTACAGAAATATTCATTTCATTCAAATCAATATTATTTCGAATTGAATTGAATGGAGTAAGGTCCGCACTTTTTTGAAAGCATCTCCACATCGGAGTAGCTGCTGCATCATACTGACTCATAGGCGGCAAGCCCAGTATCAATTCCATTGTACGTAACATACTTGCCGTCGAATACATGGTGTGGTCTACAAAATTTCTCTTTACAAATCCTCCTGCCACATAGGCTGTGGATCTGTGTGCATCGATATGATCTGATCCGTTTTGCGCATCATCTTCCAAAATAAAAATAGCAGTCTGTTCCCAGATCGCTGTTTTTGATAAATGCTCTACAAACAGGCCTACCGCGAGATCATTATCTGCAACCATGGCTTGTGTAGTAGGCATGCCCAATCTGGCACCGGCAGTATGATCATTTCCAAATCGAACTATACTTAAATGGGGAACCTTGTTCATTGCCAGCAAAGAATCAAAATCCTGCCTCCAATATCTAAACCGGGTGGTATCTTTTACACCCAAGTCATAGGTTGGAAATCCAGGGCTGTAGTTATTTTGCAGATTAGGAATATTCTTCCTTTGCTCCACAAATTCTCCGTATGATCTGTATCGTATACCTGCCTTGGCTGCAAAATCCCAAATGAATCCATCTCGTGGAAATGCGATCTTTCTGCTTCCTTCATAATCATACGTGCCTCCTCTGCCGCCATAGCTGGTGACCCACGTTTTTTCTACATAATCATTTGCATAGGCTCCCATAGACCAATTGTGGCCATCAGCGCTTACTTCTGCATCTACATAAAAATTATCCAATAATACAAATTGCTTTACAAGAGCATGTTGATTGGGTGTAACTTTTTCTGGAAATAAACATAAACTCGCATCCCCATTGCCATCCTTTACATCTCCCAAAACCTGGTCATAGGTGCGATTTTCTTTAATAACATAGAATACATATTTTATTGGCGACTGATCACCTACTTTCGTAGGTATTGGATTGTCTTTTTCTCCATCAGCAATGGTTTCTTTTGATTTAGTATAAGGTGTGTTTTTATATACCATGTCTGTAAATACAGATAATCTTGCTTCGTCAGGAACAGGGAATACAGACAAGCTGCCTTTCATCAAACCACCAATGTACTGCGTGCCTCTGTTAGCTGCCGGATTAGCCCCTTTATATTGAGGACTGGTTGAAGACACCGGATTGGGACCTTTAGGATTTGGATAAGAGGTAAGACCTTTTCCATTGGCTACGTACAGTTTATCATTATTCACCCGTACCACTGTAGGATACCACCCTACCGGTATAAAACCCAAGGATTTGCTGAATCCTTTTTTTGATACATCAAAAACAGCTATGCAATTATTGTCTGCATTAGCTACATACAACCTGGAGTCTTTTTTGTCCAGGGTCACACTATTTGGGGTAGTGCCCACAGGAGCATCAGGATATAAAGAACAAGTGAGCACCTCCACCACTTTTTGGGTAGCTGTATTGATTACGGTAACAGTATTATCATTTCCATGAGAAACATACAGATATTGGCCATCTGAAGTAATCGTCATTTCATTTGGATTTTTATCCACCGGGATAGTATGCACGAATGTTTGTTTTCCCGTGTCGTAAGCCAATATCCGGCTGCCTCCCCAAAGGCTTATATACAGTATTTTTTGATCTTTGGAAAGCAAACACGTATACGGCTCAGCCTCCAGATCCATCTTATTTATTATAGTATTGGTGGTCAGATCAATAGTGTACAATTTGTTATTTTCTTTACTTACCACATATAACGAATTATTACCGATACACAATCCCGCAGGAGACACCTTTACCGGCCATATGCTATCCAGTACGATATCCGATGACTTAGTCAGGATACCATTCAAATGGTGTAACACCACTATTTTATTATCATTACCACCTGAAGCATAAATGTATTTTTCATCCTTACTAAAGGCGAGTCCCAGCCAGGCTTTATCCATGATGTATTCTGATACCAGGGAGTCTTTCATGAGATCTATTAATTGTATGCTTTGAGTGCTCTGTCCATTATTGGTAATGGCCATCCACTTTTTTGACGGAGAGATCGCCATATTCAATGGCAAATCGTGGAGGGGGATTTGTTTACCATGAGGGGTAATGGTCCATCCATTGGGTAAGGTTACTTTATTAGCCTGGAGAGACTGCGCTAAGTTGATTTTTTCCTGATCTGACAGAAGTTTATTGGTTGTGCAGGAATACCAAAAGGTCAAGATGCAAATTGCGATAAATAAATATTTCACGATAAATTAATTTTCATTTTAAAACTATAACCTGCCAAATCCCATTAATGAGCATAATTAATCTGTTCCATCAATCTCCCTTCATATCAGAACCAAATTAATTATAAGCAGAACTTGAAAACAAACTACTTGTTTACACCAAAACTACAAAAACAAATGCATTTACGTAGGATTCAAATCAGTTACTGCGATCACGAAGGGAAGTGCCGACGCTGTCACCACACTCAAATGATTTGCGGAGCTATTCCCATTACTTAGTCCTTTTATTTGCACTATCCTTAAAACGCATTAAAAATTAAGTTCCATTAGTCTAAGGTCACCTTTGCACATTACGCCATGATTAAATTGATATTATTATTAAGTTAATGCAGCTGGTAGTGTTTTTACAACAGGTACACGCCGGCGACCTATTCAATATTAAATTAGTATTAAAACTAAAAAAATGATCTCAAAGCTGAAAAGAATATATTAATTTTATTTTTAATATAAAAAAACTTCAACCCATGCCGAAAATGTTCGTACTGGATACCTCCGTATTACTATTTGACCACAATTCACTC
>CAYNIG010000307.1:0-6041 GCA_964396995.1 uncultured Saprospiraceae bacterium
ATGATCAGAACCCATCCGGTTGGAATGGATTTACCACTCTTGCAGATTTTTATGATACCTTCGAAGATGGGGACATCCGAAAGGGAGTACCGGCTAAGAAAGATGGCACCAATTTCTCTGGAATCGGACAAGGTTTTTTGATTGGCCAGCAATATAAAGACAATGGAGAAGCTATAGTGGACTCCAGATCCAAAAAGCCTCTGTTATTTACTCGTGATGTAACCTTAGCAGGTACCCCGACTGATAAGGGTATTCGTGCTATTAAATACCATCCGGCAACAGCAGGTAAATACATACTCATGAGATATGCAGATGCTTACCTGATGAAAGCAGAAGCACAATTAAGAAGTGGAAAGACAGCTGAGGCGTTAGCAGCGGTAAATGCATTGCGGGCAAAAAGAAATGCAAAAGCCCTTGGAGCTCTGAGTCTGGATAATTTATTCCAGGAAATTGGTCGCGAAACGTATTGGGAGGGAGGTAAAAGAACGGTTGAAATCAGGTTTGGAAAATTCCTAACCGGTACCGGTGCCCTTAAAACAGAACCTCATTTGGTTTTGTATCCTGTACCATCAGCTGCAATTGTATCCAATCCAAATTTGAAACAAAATCCCGGTTATTAATCTGACGATTTAATTAATAGGAATATAATAGGTTAGAAAATGCCCGACTTCATACAGTCGGGCTTTTTTTATTTTTAGTTTTTGCTACATGTTCAAAATATTCATTTTTTTTTCTTTTATCCTTCTGACTTCCTGTGAATTTAATGGTGAAAATAAAATTCTTTCAACCTTGCAAAACGGTGAGTCCAATGTTTCATTTAAAATAAATGGCAAAGAATTTTATGATAGACAAAATGTATTTTCAGGAGATATCCTGGTGCTGGATCAAGTCTTTCGAATTAATCTTTATGACCAATTTAAAAGCAACTTCATTTTATCATTTGAAGAAAAAAACAAGTATATTGAAAAGCCATACGTTAGAAATATAGTATCCGACAATCAGATAGCAGGAAGTGTAATGGCCGGAAAATTAACGGATACCCTTTCTTCTAATACAGGCATCGGTTATTTGTTGGCAGAGGGGATAGTAGAGGTTAAAAAGTGCGATGCAGAAAAAATGCAAATCAAAGTAAAGGGGAATGGAGCTAAATTTAATTCTTTCAATGTTCCTGATAAATGGGAAAAAATAGAAGCAGAAATAATTATAAAAAAACCTCGCTATATTTTCGAAGGAGTGTTGCCTAATGAATTTTATTATGTCCAATAAAGTCGTGCTTGATCTGGTCAGAGGGTTGATTTTAATCATCTATGCACTCTGCTTCCACAGCTCTTGTGATAGAGTAAACAGACTGGTACCGGATGGAAAATTTGCTTTATTGGATAGCACCCATACCGGTGTGGGATTTACCAATACCGTGACCAATACTGAGGACTTTAATATTTTTAATTATCGTAATTTTTATAATGGAGGAGGAGTAGCCATAGGAGATGTAAACAATGATGGCTTACCTGATCTCTATTTTACTGCCAACATGGGCGCCAACAAATTGTATATCAACCAGGGGAATCTGGTTTTTCGCGATTTTACGGACAGCAGTGGGCTGGCCTGTGAAGATAACTGGAGCACCGGGGTGGTGATGGTCGATATTAACAATGATGATTTTCTCGATATTTATGTTTGCAATGCCGGTTTAAATGAAGAGAGAACTGCGGGTCAAAAAAATAAATTGTTTATCAATAATAAAAATAACACATTTACTGAATCTGCGGCTGCTTACGGTTTGGATGAGGATGGGTATACTACGCATGCAGCTTTTTTTGATTATGATCACGATGGTGATCTGGATGTATATATCCTCAATAATTCTTTCATACCGGTCAATACTTTAAATTATTCTAATAAAAGGGAACTTCGGGCAAAAGACTGGCCGGTGAAGGATTTTTTAAAGGGTGGCGGAGATAAACTTTTAAGAAATGATAATGGAAAATTTTCAGATGTAAGTGAGGCGGCGGGAATATATGGTAGCTTGATCGGATTTGGATTGGGAGTAAATATAGGTGACTTAAATGATGATACCTATCCGGATATCTATGTTTCAAATGATTTTTTTGAAAGGGATTACCTTTACCTAAATCAGAAGAACGGTACGTTTAAAGAAGAGTTGGAGGCCAAAGTAAATCATCTCAGCATGTCATCGATGGGCGCTGATATAGCGGATATCAATAATGACGGTTATCCGGAAATATTCACCACCGATATGCTTCCCTTTACAGACGAAAGATTAAAGACTACATCAAGTTATGATAATATTGATGTTCAGCGATTGAGGAAAAAAGAAGGATTCTATGACCAGTATATGCAAAATTCTTTACAATTAAATAATAAAGATGGTAGTTTTACCGAAATAGCCCAATTTGCAGGAGTGGCCGCTTCGGATTGGTCATGGGGGGCACTTATGTTTGATATCGATAATGATATGCATCAGGACATCTATGTCTGTAATGGCATCTATCACGATGTGATTGATCAGGACTTTATTGATTTTTTCGCAAACGAATTATATCAGAAAATGGCCGTTAGTCATGAGAAATCCAAATTAGATGAAATCCTCAATCAAATGCCAAGTAATCCGATTAAAAATGTATTGTTTAAGAATAGTGGAAACAATACCTTTAATATCAAATCAGAAGAATATGGTTTGGGAGGACTTACTTTTTCCAATGGTGCTGCTTATGCAGACCTGGACTCGGATGGTGACCTCGATTTAGTAGTAAATAATGTAAATCAAACCGCTATGATTTACAGAAATGATATCACAGGCAATCGCAGCATTAAAATTAAACTAAGAGGAACCGGTAAAAATACTTTCGCGGTGGGGGCAAAAATAAAGTTATTTGTCGACGGTGATTGCCTTATGCGTGAAATAATACCTTCCAGAGGTTTTCAATCAAGTGTGGATTATGTACAGACTATTGGTATAGGTTCAAATAGGGCCGCAGATAGCATGACTATAATTTGGCCTGATGGATTGGAATCAAAATTTAAAGATGCTGTAAGCTCAGATTCCACCTACATCATCTACGAGGATAAATCAATTAAGCATCCCAGGAATCTGATGATATCAAATCCATCGAATTGGTTTATAAAGGACAGTATTTTAATAGAGCCTCATAAGGAAAATGAATATCTCGATTTTTATTCTGAGCCCAATCTACCAATGTTATTATCACGTGAAGGCCCCGCGGTTGCAATAGCCGATATAGATGGCAATGGATGGGACGACATTTTTATAGGGGGAGCACGAGGCCAGGTTTCATGTATCTACAGACAAATGGCCAATGGTCGATTTGTAAAAGATAGTACTAACGTATTTGACCGATTTACTTATTTTGAAGATGCCGCGGCCTGCTTTTCCGATGTCACCAATGATGGATTGCCGGATTTGATTATAGGAAGTGGTGGTAATGACCTGGAAAGCAATAGTCTTGAATTACTGCCGAGGTTGTTTGTTAATGCAGGGGATGGAAAATTTGTATTGAAAAATGGATTGCCTTCAATTTATGCCAATGTAGCTAAAATTCTTCCCTGGGATTTTGACCTTGATGGAGATCAGGATTTGTTTTTTGGAATCAGGAATACCAATAAAGAATACGGAAGCAGGCCGGATAGCTATATCTTCGTAAATGATGGAAAAGGAAATTTTAGCGAAGGGATAGGCTCTAAGACTTCTATTTTTAAAAAAATGGGAATGGTGCGGGATGCCTGTATCGCTGATTTGGATGGAGGTAAAAAACAAGATTTAATCGTGGTAGGCGATTGGATGTATCCTCAGATTATCCGATTTCAGGGTGGAAGATTTGAAGAAGTAAAAACTAATTTGAGAGCTTATTCCGGCTTTTATGGAGCGCTGCATGCTGCCGATATCGATAAAGACGGAGACCAGGATTTGTTATTGGGTAACCTGGGTTTAAATTTTAACCTTAAAGCTGATAATAAAAATGAAATTAAATTATTTGTAAAAGATTTTGATGGTAATGGTTTGGTGGATAAAATTTTGACCAGGTCAGTAGATGGCCTGGATAAACCGGTTTTTTTAAAAAGAGAATTGATACAACAAATAGTATCCTTAAAAAAACAAAATTTGAAACATGCCACCTATGCAGGCAAGACCATCTATGATTTATTTGATAAAAAAAATTTAGCAGGAGCAGATGTTCTCAAAGTTTCTGAATTGCGGTCTTATATCGCATTAAACCAGTCAAATGGGAAATTTGATTTGAAGGAATTTCCCCAGGAAGTACAGTGGTCATGTATTAATAGCATTACTACGGATGATCTAGATGGCGATGGAACCCTTGAAATTTTCATGGGGGGAAATAATTATAATTTCAACAGCAATTTTACCAAACTGGATGCCAATAAAGGAATTGTTCTGAAAAAATTAAATGGCAACTATGAAATAATCCCCAATCAGGTAACGGGTTATCGCATAAAGGGTGAAGTGAAAAAAATTGACTTTATCAATAAAACCAAAGGCGATAAGAAGTTAATTACATTCCTAAACAATGATGCCCCGGTTTGGTATAAACTTAATAAATAATGAAATTAAAAATCTTATTTATTTTTTGCATTAACCTGCTTTCCTCTTGCTATCGCCAACCTGGTAAGAATGATATAAATCGCGAGGATACCATATTATTTGAATTGATGTCTCCGGACAGCACTCATATTTTGTTTGAAAATAAATTAATACCCACCCACGATCTCAATATATTCACGTATATGTATTTTTACAATGGTGGTGGGGTCGGTACTGCTGATTTAAATAATGATGGGTTGATGGATATTGTTTTTACCGGTAATCAGGTAAATACTGAACTCTATCTCAATAAAGGCAACCTTAAATTTGAAGCTATTGGTGTTCGGGCAGGACTCACTCATCTGGGTTGGTCAACTGGTGTGAATTTTATTGATATCAATGAAGATGGCTATCTCGATATATATATTACAGAAGTAAATAATGGCGGTGTGCTGAAGGGTAAAAACCGCTTATATGTTTGCACGGGTTTGGACTCACAGGGTTATCCCGCATACCGGGAAGAGGCTTCAAAATATGGTATTCACTTTTCCGGCTATGGTACTCATTCGGCTTTTTTTGACTTTGACCGCGATGGTGATCTGGACCTATATTTATTGAATCACAGCGAACACAAAAACGGAACTTTTGGTGAAAGAAAGGTTCATCTGAAGCAATACCATCCTACCGCAGGCGACAGACTGTATAAAAATGACCATGGAATGTATAGGGACATCACCAAAGAAAGTGGTATATACTCCAATGCTCTGGGTTATGGACTGGGTATTAAAGTTTCGGATATCAATATGGATGGTTGGCCTGATGTCTACATTGGTAATGATTTTCATGAAAACGATTATTTATACATCAATCAAAAGAATGGAACATTTGCTGATGAACTGGATAAATACCTTATGCACACCAGCAGATATACCATGGGCGTGGATATAGCAGATTTTAACAATGATTTGTATCCTGATATTTTTACATTGGATATGCTTCCATCCGATTATAAGATTCTCAAAAGATCTGATGGAGAGGATTTATACAACATCTATTTATTCAAATTGAATCAGGGTTATAATCAGCAATATTCAAGGAATACATTGCAGCTCAACCGGCACAATGGTTTTTTTTCTGAAATTGGCACTTTTAGCGGAGTGCATGCATCAGATTGGTCATGGTCCACTTTTTTTGCAGATATGGACAATGATGGTATGAAAGATATATTTATCAGTACCGGTATACCTCGCCGTATGAATGATATTGATTATATTGATTATATCGTGGATGATGTAATTCAGAATAATATTCGAAATAAAAATTTTGACGAAGCTGACCTGGATATGCTGAAAAAACTACCTGAAATTAAAATTGAGAATAAATTTTTTATAAATAGCGGTGACCTCACTTTTTCTGATGGAAAGGAAAAAATTAAAAATGATCTGCCTGGATTTTCTAATGG
>CAYNIG010000308.1:0-6011 GCA_964396995.1 uncultured Saprospiraceae bacterium
TGTATATTGGTAAATTTTATGCCTTGACATTTTTCATGAGCATAAAGCCCTTCTGATGGTATATATTCAATTGATCGAACCTCCACGCCGTCGAGATTCAATTCATTCATCAGCGCTTTACTGTCGATGAATGGGGCACCACAAATAGTAAATGGATTTTCAGTACCTCTGCCTTCATTTACATTTATACCTTCTAATAATCCAAGACCGGGGTATAAATAGGCTGAAATTTGTGATCGTATAGCTGGTGAGGGAGGAGTCCATGGAGTGATGGTAACATGACTATTTTGGAGCCTTGAATAGTCTTTGACTTTTATTATTTCAAGATCGAGTGCAGGCGTTTTTACTGATTTAAAAAACACAGCCAATTCTCCCAATGTACAAGAATGCCGGATGGGTATACTCCATCTGCCAATAAAACTACTGCATACTTCTTCATCCAGATAGGGGCCTTCCGATTTTGAAAGATCTATGCCAATGGGATTGGGTCTATCGAGAATGATGAGCTTTATACCGAATTCAGCACACGCTTCCATTACATAGGTTAATGTCCACAGGTATGTATAGAATCTGCATCCCACATCCGGTATATCAAAAAGTACAATATCTATTCCCATGAGATCTTTGATAGACGGCTTTATGTTGTTCCCGTATAAGCTTAAAACAGGTAATCCTGTCTGATCATCTTTTATGTCTTTTTGAGCTTCGCCATCAATTCCTTGAGTAGACAGTCCATGTTCCGGTGAAAATAGTTTTACGACATTGAATCCATTTTCTAACAAAGCATTCCTGGAATACAGGCCATCAGCTGATTTGGCGGCATTATTGGTAACCAGGGCTATTTTTAAAGATTTTATATTATCTAAAAATGGAGAAGTCAATACCAGATCTATTCCGTTTTGCATTGGTCACCAAGGTAATGAATTGCCTTGGTTACTCCTTTTTTTTAGTGATTAATTGTCTGTATTATAAAGTGTGTTTTCTTTACATTTGCCACACTTTTTCATACTTTATTCGTTGAAACAATTAGCTTTATTCGGTACTTTTTTCTTTGCTATTGCCAGTTCATTACTGGCTCAAGTCTCTGCAAAAGTAGTAAAAGTTGAATCTCCAATTGTAATCGATGGGATTATATCTTCCGGGGAATGGGATGACTTTGAGCCGATTACAGATTTTACCCAAAACTTTCCTTTTGATACCGGCAAGGCCGAAATCAAAACAGAGGTAAAATTTTGTTATGACGATGAAATGTTTTATATCTCAGCTAAATGTTTTCAAGCCAAGGAGTATACTGTACAAAGCCTCAAATATGATTTTGATAATGGCAGCACAGATATTTTTGCCTTGGTGCTCGACCCTTCTGGTGATCATCAAAACGGTTTTTTCTTTGGAGTGAATCCATATGGGGTATTAAAAGAAGGTCAGATATTTACATCGAATGAATTAAATATCAGTTGGAATAATAAATGGTCCGCAAAGGTGCAACGGAGTGATAGTAGCTGGAATCTGGAAATGGCTATCCCTTTTAAATCGCTGCGATACAATCAGACCGCTGATACCTGGCATGTAAACTTTCTCAGAAATGATGTAACCCATAATGAAAGGTCAAGTTGGTGTCCTGTACCCCGAATGCATCGCATGAGTAATGTTAGGTTTACCAGGCCAATTCATTGGGTGACACCGCCTCCTAAGCCTGGCAAAAATGTGATTTTGATACCTTATGCTTTAAACGAATCAAATAAAGACCATATTACAGGAACTCAAAGCAACAAACCCAATCTGGGAATAGATGCCAAGATTGGTATCACACCATCACTCAATCTCGATCTGACGATCAATCCGGACTTCGCACAAGTAGAAGTAGACCGGCAAGTAACCAACCTTAGCCGATTTGAATTATTATTCCCGGAACAAAGACAATTTTTTGTAGAAAATAGTGATTTATTCGGGTCTATGGGTTCGATATCCATTTCTCCATTTTTTAGCAGAAGAATAGGCCTTGCTCCTGACCCAAAGACAGGTATAAATAAAAAAATTCCGATTCTCGGCGGCCTCAGGCTCAGTGGAAAATTAAATGATAATACCAGGATCGGATTTATGAATATACAGACGGATAGAAATGTAGCGGACAGCCTGCCTAATATAAATTATAGTGTTGCCTCTTTTCAAAAAAAAGTATGGAACAGGTCTAATCTTAATTTTCTATTTGTAAATAAACATTCATTTTTAAGTGAGAACAGTTTGACAACGCTGAATGCTTTTAACAGGGTAGCTGGGGCCGAATTTAATTTCATATCTAAAACCGGATTGATTAGTGGTAAAGTATTTGGTATGCAATCCTGGACAGCAAATCAGCCGAAGAATGGATCTTCTATAGGAGCAGTTTTTGAAATGAACACCAGGCATAATGTATTAGAAGCAAATCTATATCATGTGGGTGCAAAATTTAATGCTGAAGTGGGTTATGTTCCCAGGACAGGATTTCTGCGATTTCCTGCCACCTATAGTTATCGATTTTATCCTAAAAAAAACTGGGGGAGATGGATTAATAGTATTGAGTTAGGCCCTGATTATGATTTTTATTACGGATACCAGGACAAGCGGATTACCGACTGGGATGCCGGTTTGTATTATCGATTATTGTTTTCAGATGGATCCTCCCTTAATGGATCTTTTATGCGGTGGGATTATACCTATCTTTTCAGTGATTTTGATCCTACCAATAAATATGAACCAGGTTTTAAAATTTTGAAAAGGGGAGAGCAATACCGATATTTTAATAATAGGATCAGTTTTATGACCAGTTCACGGTATAAACTTGTAGCTGGCATGCAGGGAAGATTTGGCCAGTATTTTAATGGAAATATACTTTCTTTTACTTCCAATCTTAGCTATAGAATTCAGCCTTTCAGTGTTCTCAGTTTTAATATAAATTATAATCAACTGCGATTCCCCTCAGGGTATAATAATGCCGATTTTTGGATAGTTGGCCCCCGCACTGAATTTACGTTTACCAAAAATCTGTTCTGGACTTCGTTTTTCCAATATAATAACCAGGTAAATAATTTTAATATCAATTCAAGATTGCAATGGCGATTTAAACCATTGAGCGATCTTTTCATAGTATATACCAGTAATTATTTTGCGCAGCCTGAAAATGTAAATCAGTATGAACGCTTTGATATCAAGAACAAAGCATTGGTGGTGAAATTGAATTATTGGTTGAATATGTAAAAAAAATGGTTACCGAAACTGAATCCGGTAACCATTCCTTTCTTTTATAAACAACAGATATTAATTCCTATTTACTGTTTTATAAACTTCTCTACTTTAATGAGTTTACCTTCTACAAGTATTTGTATAAAGTATAAACCGGAAGGCAGGGTCTGCACGTTCATCATTTGTGTGGATTTGTGAAGATCAGCAATTTTCTCTGCAAGTACCTGACCAGTAAGCCCAACTACTTTTAGTTTGGTGCCAGGTAATGCTGGCGAGATAAGATCTACTATGAATGATCCGGTATTGGGATTGGGGTATACTCTTGCCGCCACACCATTGGTAGAAGATTTGGTTCTAATTATTTTTTGATCATTTTCATTTTTGAAACCTTCTCCTGGATCGCATGCAATATTGATTTCCTGACAGACTAGTGATTCCAGGCAGGCATTTTCTGATTCATCGATAGATTGAATTTTATAGCATAGATTATATTTACCGGTCTTGGAATACCTATGTCTTAAAGAATCTTGGCCTGGCCTGCACAGTGGTGGACATGGATCAGTGCCGTCGCCCCAGATCCACGTAATTTTAATATTTGCACTACTTGATAAATTTGTGATCCTAAGATCGCATTTATCAATAGTAATATTGGGTTGGTAATTCTTGACAATATTACTAAAAGCACTCGTGTCGTGAGGGCATACACCACACTTAATATTTACAGTTTGCTTTATAAGTTTTACAAAACAATACATACCCATGTTTGGATCTTCTTCTACAGCAATGATCGATATAGAGTAAGTACCATTGGCAGTATAGGAATGCATAGGCATATTTCCACTCACAAATGGGCCTACACTACTGGTACCATCTCCCCAATTGATTTTCTCTATATAATCACAAGCAGGAAGTGAGCCTATCTGTACAGTGACTTTACAATTGCCGGGCTTGGTATTTACCGTGATTGCTGATAACATGCGTTGCTCGAAAATTTCCTGATCTTTGCAGCACTCATTTTGTTTTATAAATGTGATTGTACATTTGCATTCTTTATTTCCACAATGCCCTATCATTATCAATGTATATGTTCCTGGTATTGTAAATGTAGTTTCATCTATTCCTATGCTTAAATTGGGAGTAGCATGATCTATGCCTGCATATGGTTTGAATCCAGAAGGGCCGACGAGTGACCAGGTAACCACAGGAGGAAGTGGTGGACATATACCTTTGCAATTAAATGAAGCAGCAAAATATAACTTCAGGTCATCGGGTACATAAATAGTATCACCACAATTTTTTGAAGAGATCGGTCCGCGACTAATGGCGGAAAATATGGAAAATTTATCACATTCACATTTTTCGGGACACGGAGCTTCCATCTGAAATTTTACAGCACAAATACATTCCTTACCACCACAGTGACTGATAAACTGCAAAATATAGTCACCGGTCTGAGTTAATAGAAATGGAGATATTCGGGCGGTAAAATTGGGTGTGGCTATTACATTATTCACTGAGGCTATTGGCAATCCATTTGGATCATATAATACCCAATCTATCTTGGTATTTGGCGGACAATTTGTTCCGTCACAGGTAGCTTTACCACTGATCACCACATCCTGGCCGTTTGGTGGACAAGGGATTTTTACTCCATTGCTGGTCTTTAAGTGATCAAGGTAACATCTGCATTGAAGATTACTATTCAGAAAACAAACTCCAGGGCATACTGCATTACATTCTTCGCAGCTGTTATATATCCATGGTCGTAAATTATAACTATTACTGTCATCGCTGCAGTATATTGGCTGGGAAAGTCCTTGGCCGGAGTGGATAAACATATCAGTGAACTTACCACAATTACAATCATCACAGGGGCATGCTTCTTTAAATTTAAATTTTATTTTGCATGAGCATAGTTGTGACCCACAATGTCCGGTTAGCATTAAAGTATACGTACCGGCTTTGTCAAAATGATGATTTTTCAGATTGAGGTTCCAATTTGGTGTAGAATAGCTTATTCCGGAATCAACTTTATTTCCCATAGGATCTATAAGCATCCAATCTATTTGTGTATTGGTTGGGCATTCATTACCAACGCAATGGAACTGACCAAAGATATTAAATGGTTTACCTGGAGTGGGGCACTGTACTATAGGTACCTCACCGTCACATTTTACCGGAAGCGAAGGTGACCCTGGAGTGGGTCTAAGAAATACCGGATCAAATTTTCCACATTTGCAATCACAATCTTTGAAACGGAATTTAATATCACAGGTACATTTTTTACCACCGCAATACCAAGTCACCGTCAATGTATAATTTACTCCAGGTGTAAATAATGCTGCATTGAGATTATTTATATCAAAATGACTGGTGTTGACATTCATCATGTGTACAGGGCCAAAGCCGGAAGTGGTAGTATTGCCAACCGGATCCTTTATTACCCATTCAAATTTTTCTTCCAAACAAGAATCACCTGTACATTGTATATTACCATGGAAATAGAATGGTTGGCCATTGGCGGCGCAGGGTAAGTCCACTATTTTTTCTGAATTACATGTTGCATATTCTATAAAATCATGACCACCAAAAGAAAGGTGATCTGCTCCTGCACATTCGCAAGTATCGCATATCACATATATACTATCACATTTTTTATATCTATGGCATACCTTGCCATTGGCATCTATTTCTTCTATAGTATAACATACATTATAAGTGCCGGTGCCTGTATAAACATGTGAAACCTGAGTCGCATTTCCAACAGGTCCGGTAGTATTTCCATCTCCCCA
>CAYNIG010000309.1:0-5997 GCA_964396995.1 uncultured Saprospiraceae bacterium
GTGGCGTATGCCAAAGTGCCTCATACGATTGATACGCTGAGTTTAAGTAAACCCGGGGTGCAGGCGGATTTGTTTTCGTTAACCAATATTATACGGGAAGACCGCTTTTTAAATACGCTTATTGAGCAGATTGCTACTGATAATGATGGGGACTGGGTATTGGTACCGAAACTGGGGCCATCAAAAATTTTGATAGGTAACCTGGAGAGCATGGATACCAAAGTGGAGGCTATCAGAAAAGTATATAAAAAAATATTACCTGCTGAAGGATGGGATAAATACAGTGTAATTAATCTGAAATTCAAAGGCCAGGTAATATGTACAAAGAAAACGTAAATCAATCATTATTTATTCATACTAAAACCAATTAAGATGAATGCAAAAGACTATAGAAAATTAAATGTAGTAGCTGCCTTAGACATTGGCACTACTAAAGTAAGTTGCATTGTCGGCAGAAAAGACGAATATGGCAAAATCGATGTCATCGGGGCCAGTAAAGTAGAATCGGAAGGGGTACTTCGAGGTGTAATCGCCAATATCGATAAGACGGTGAAAGCCATTTCTGATGCTGTGGATCTTGCAGAAAAAGATGCTCAGTGTGAAATTCATGAAGTATACGTGGGTATTGCCGGCCAGCATATAAAAAGTTTGCAACATCGGGGCATACTTGCCCGTGAAAATTACGAGACCGAAATATCACAGGATGATATTGACAAACTTGTAAAAGACATGTACAAGCTGGGCCTGACTCCGGGTGATAAAATATTGCACGTGATCCCTCAAGAATTTACAGTAGATGCAGAGCAAGGCATCATAGATCCAATTGGTATGTCTGGTCATAGATTGGAAGCTAATTTTCATATTATCACCGGACAAATAGCGGCTACCAATAATATACTTCGATGTGTAGAACGGGCCAATCTTAAGGTTGCCGATATGACACTCGAGCCCATAGCCAGTGCTGAAGCCGTATTGAGCAAAGAAGAAAAAGAAGCCGGTGTGGTATTGGTAGATATCGGCGGTGGTACTACCGATATTACGATTTTCCAGGAGGGAATCATCCGACATACTGCGGTAATTGCATTCGGTGGAAATGTGATCACCAAAGACATCAAAGAAGGTTGTACTGTGATGACGGAACAGGCAGAAAAACTGAAGATCAAATTTGGTTCTGCATTGGCCGATGAAATAGTCGATAACAGGATCATCACCATACCCGGACTTAAAGGCCGGGATCCAAAAGAAATTTCAGAGAAAAACTTGGCTCGTATCATTCAGGCTCGTATGGAAGAAATACTGGATCTGGTCATGTATGAAATCAAACGATCTGGCTATGAGAAGAAAATGATTGGCGGCATAGTCATGACGGGAGGAGGTTCCCTGTTGAAAAACTTTGAACTGTTATGTGAATATCATACCGGTCTGCAAACCAGGATTGGAATGCCAAATGAACATTTTGCACATGGTATGAACGATCGGATTTCATCGCCTATCTACGCTACCGGTGTAGGCTTGCTCATGTATGGCTTAAAAATGAAGGAAATGCAATCGGTATCAAAAATACCGTTGCGAAAAGGAAAGCCAGTGGAAGTCGTGCAAGAAGATGAGGTATCTCAGGCTAAACTCAAGCTTGCTCCTCCTGCTGCGGAAACCACTCCTGTTCAAAAATCATCTACGGGATCGGATGCTCCTAAAAATGATTTGGTGAAATACATAAAAAAATTTTTCGAACCCACTCCTGACCCGGATCTAAGATAACGGCTCAGGTGTATGCACTAAAATTATATTTTTTCAAAAAAGCAAAACTTTAAAATCTATGAAATTTGAAATGATGAATGATTCAGATAATATCATAAAAGTGATCGGTGTAGGTGGTGGGGGTTCGAATGCAGTATCACATATGTATCGACAAGGCATAGTAGGTGTGGACTTTATTATATGCAATACCGATAATCAAGCTATGGAGACCAGTCCAGTGCCTGTAAAAGTGACTCTTGGTCCGCAATTGACATCAGGTCGTGGGGCAGGATCTAAACCCCAGGTGGGCAAAGAAGCTTGCATAGAATCATTGGAAGAGATACAAGCCCTGATCAATGATAATACCAAAATGGTATTCATTACTGCCGGCATGGGTGGTGGTACCGGTACCGGTGCTGCTCCCATAGTAGCTAAGGTGGCCCGTGAAATGGATATCCTTACTGTTGGTATCGTCACCGTTCCGTTTCCATTCGAAGGTAAGAGAAGAAAAGACCAGGCCATGGAAGGAATAGAAGAAATGAAAAAGAATGTAGATGCTTTGGTCATCATCTCCAATGAAAAACTCCGCCAGATCTATGGTAATCTTCCTGTCAGCGAAGCATTCTCACATGCGGATAATATTTTATCTACTGCTGCTAAAGGAATTGCCGAGATCATTACAATGCCCGGTTATGTTAATGTGGATTTTGAAGATGTAAATACGGTAATGCGCAATTCAGGTGTGGCAATCATGGGTATTGGCAATGCTGAGGGGGATAAAAGAGCATTTAATGCTGTAACCCAGGCATTAAACTCACCCTTACTCGCAGAAAACGATATTCGTGGCGCTCAGCATATTTTACTTAATATTTCGTATGGTTCACAAGAAGTGACTATGGATGAAATATATGAAATTACCGAATACGTGCAGGAAGAGGCAGGATACGGTACGGATATTATCTGGGGTAACTGTTTTGATGAAAGATTGGGTGGTAAATTAAATGTAACCATTATTGCAACCGGATTTGAACAATCTTTTGGTACTGTAAAACAAGTAGAGAAAAAAGAAACGAAAGTCTCACTCGAAGAAGAAAAAACCACGCAAACTATACAGGAAGTATTCGACCTCACCGAAGCCAATGCCAAAACAATAGAATTCGAATCTCAGGAATATACCGTACGCAGCCAATCCGAGCCTTTTGTAAAAGCAGAATCAAAACAAGAGCCATCCGGCAGCTCTGCACCAGCCAGCGAAGAAAGAAAGATGCGATACGAAGCACCGGAAAGCAAACAGGAATCGAATCGAAAGATGAGATTCCAGATGCATCAGTTGCGAAATGCCTCCGATATGGAAAATCAACCGGCTTATTTACGCAGAAATGTATCGCTGGATGATGTGCCTTCATCAAAAGATCATACCATGTCCCGATGGACTATCTCCAATGATGATGAGCCACAGATAAGAGAAAACAATTCCTTCCTCTACGACAATGTGGATTAGATGTGAATAGACGAAAGTCTTTTTGAAAAAATGATTGATTAAAAAAAAGGCGGCCTTAGGGTCGCCTTTTTTTGTGTTTAAATGGTCAGTATATGATTTTAAATCAATTCTGCACTATTTTTCTAGTTGTTTGCTTTTAGAAAAAAACAGTAAATAAGAATACATTTTATAATTTGATGCAAATTCTATGAAAGGAAATGTATACGCATTAATATCAAATTTTATAGAAGGCTTTCAAATCTGTATAAATGCAATAAAGAGAATTTGGTAATTTTTTCTTGAAATAGTAAAAGAGTATATCGATAGATCGTTTTTGAAAACGAGATTTTTATTGTACCTGAGCAATAGGATAAAAAAATTATCAATTTTTTTATTTATGAAAGATTGGTTAAGATCTCTGCATTGTCAGAAAAGAGTATTAATTATACTCAATGAGTTAACTTAATCTTTAATTCAATTCAACCCCCCATTCCTTTCCTCCCATCTCCACTTCTATATTTTCATCCATAGTAGTAAATAACGAAAGTCCTACGTAGTCTACTTGGATGGGAAACGATTTGTGTTTCCGGTCTACTAGCACTGCCACTTCCACTTTGCGTGGTAAAATTTTCATCAAAGGATCCATGGCATAAAATAAGGTGCGGCCCGTATTGGCTACATCGTCCACTACAATTATGGTTTTTTTATTAACCTGGTCTATCGTGGGTTCAATGGTGATCTCCGAAGATAGGGGAGCTGCAGGATTGAGTTTGAGCCGCGTGATGTTGATTTTAATATCAGAAAATTGTTCCATTTCTTTTTTTAATAATTCTGCAAAAGCATAACCCTTATTATTGATTCCGGCAAAAATGATCTCGTTGGCATCTGTGTTTTTTTCGAGGATTTCTATGGCGAGTCGCCTGAGTTTTTGTTTGATCTGGCTTTCATTCAAAATTTTCATATCGTAGCCCTGTTGAAATTTGTATTTTTATGCAAGATAGAAGTTTTTACTCTTTATGTGGTCAGTCCTATTCTTCATTTTACTTTCTTCACTTGGCTTTGGCCTGGCCTTCCGTAATTTTAAAAGAATATATGAAATTATTCAACTGGGTAAAGATGAAGCTGCCATTGCAGATAAGGCTACACGCTGGAGAAACGTTGTATTGATTGCGCTGGGACAAAAAAAAATGTTTAAACTAACTATCCCTGCCTTCTTGCACTTATTTATTTATGTGGCTTTTCTCATTACCCAGATAGAATTAGTGGAGATCCTGGTAGATGGACTGTTTAATACGCATAGGGCATTCTCTCCTTTTTTAGGTTGGTTTTATGATTTTACCATTTCGTTTTTGGAAATACTTTCCCTATTGGCTTTTATTGCCACTGTAGCTTTTTTGTGGAGAAGAAATGTGCTCAAAGTGAAGCGCTTCCAGTCAGCAGAGCTTAAAGCATGGCCATTCAGGGATGGCAATATTATTCTGATGGGAGAGATTTTACTGCTTAGAGGGGTATTTACCATGAATGGCGCCGAACAAACTCTGGCAGTTACCTATGGAATCAATGAATTGGCCCATTCCTTTGCAGTAAGTACATACCTGATGCCGGGTCTGCTTGGCGGATTTTCCGAAAGTACATTGCATGTGCTGGAAAGATCAGGGTGGTGGTTGCATTACCTGGTGGTTCTTGGATTTTTAAATTATTTGCCTATATCTAAACACTTGCATATTTTCCTTGCTTTTATCCATACCTACTTTGCAAGGTTAAAACCACTCGGTGAAATGGATAATATTCCGGTGATCACCAATGAAGTAAAGTCGATGCTTGGCTTGCCGACGGAGCAAACATCTGAAAATACAGGTACCAGTACTGAATTTGGTGTAAAAGATATTTTCCAATTACCCAAAAGGGTGTTATTAAGTGCTTATTCTTGTACAGAATGTGGTAGGTGTACTTCAGTTTGTCCTGCCAATATCACGGGTAAAAAGCTATCTCCACGTAAAATCATAATGGATATCAGGGATCGATGTGAGGAAGTATCGTCAAACATAAATAAAGGAGTACAGAGTAAAGAAAAATACAATGATGACAAATCGTTATTCAGTTATATAAGTTCAGAAGAATTGCATGCCTGCACTGCCTGTAATGCCTGCGTAGAAGCCTGCCCGGTATTAATCAATCCTCTCGAACCTATCCTCGAAATGAGGCGATTTGAAATATTATCCGAGTCAAAAGGACCAGCAGCATGGACCGCCATGTTTACCAGTTTAGAAAATAATGGATCGGTATGGGCTATGTCTGATAGCAGAGCTAAATGGACTGAATAGAGAAATGTACAATATACCATGTACAATGTACAATGTACAAAGTGCAATGTACAAAGTGCAACGTGCCATTCAAGTTTATTCATATTGAACTGTGTTCGACCTACATGGTATCTTGGAAGATGTACATGGAACGTTGCCGGTTGTTCGTTGTAAGTTGTCCGAGATACATTGTCTATTGACTGCGGTTGGTTGTACATTTATCAAAGGCTTTTCGTCCTTCCCCCGTCCACGGCCAGGTTGATCCCATTTATATAGCTGGCAGCAGGGCTGGCGAGAAATGCGACAGCAGCTGCGATTTCTTCGGGAGATCCGAATCTTTTCATAGGTATCTCTTCTATAGATTTTGCTTCGAGTATGGATTGATCCACATTTAATTTTTTTGCACGGAAAGAAAATAATTCATTTAATATTTCAGTAGCTGTATACCCGGGCATTACATTATTAACTGTGATATTA
>CAYNIG010000310.1:0-5996 GCA_964396995.1 uncultured Saprospiraceae bacterium
ATATTTTATGATTTCCCCAGCAGACTCTAAATAGAGTCAGCTCAAGAACACATGGTCTGCTAAGTTTTAAATACTTGAAATCAATACATTAAGGGTGCATGCGAGGCATGATTTATTGTATAAAAATTCCTTGCACTAAAAATCTATTTTTTTTCTGTTTTGTGACCCATTTTCGTTTTTACGGTTTAAGTTGATGTAAATCAATATTTACTTTTTTTGCTATGGGTGTTCGGAGAATTTAAGGGACTTCAAATTTGATGTTTGTAATATAAAAAACAACAAAGCTGTACCACCAGTGTCCAAATCATAGATAAAGGAAATGGCAGTTAAAAGGTATTCAAGATCATTTACAAAGAGATAGAAAGATTACTCATTTAAATTGATATTACTCAGCTCTGTTCGGGCACTCTTGTGTTTGCACCCCTACCCTGTGTCATTCGTCTTAAAACGATTCCGGCAACTAAGCCACGCAAACCGCCGACTATTATGTTAGTCCCAATCCCAGAAATGGCAATACCAACCGTGATTAAATTCTTAGTAGCAAGTTCCCCTAACTCAATCCCAATGAGAATAAATGTAAAAACAATACTACCCGTTATGAAGTCAGTAAGCATGGAGGTTTTTTGTTTTAAGCTTAAGATATATGCTGTCACAATGCCCCAACTTATACCTGCTGCTATGATCCCCAAAATATTAGGAGGATTCCTGAAAAGGCCTTCGTATTGTGTAGTGTTAGATTGGACATAATCACTCAGTATTCCATAAATCAGCGCGCTGGGAAAAAAGCAGACAATTCCGGTTACGATGCCTGCTATTAAAATTCTTGTTATCATATTTAAGAGACTTAATATGTAAAGATTTATATCTGTAACTCTACACAACCATAGTGGAAAAATAGATAAAATAGTTCATTTGTTTTTCATTTTTTTAATTCCAAGTTGTTCAGAATACACTCGCTTGTCCACTTGTTGAATCTTCATCAGAAAATTGACGCCCGTTTACATAATTGTGACACACAATGGTGTCCAGGCCCTATATATTGCCAATAATCTTACATAAATAAACTTATGTATATATCGGAAGTAAATCTAAGTTTTTATTCTTTCTTTATCTTTGGCCATTGTGCTTTTGGGCCGTTTAATTTGCAATTCTGTACTCTTGTGGAGACATCCCAACACGTTGCTTGAACAAACGGGTAAAATGCTGGGGATATTTGTAGCCCAACTCAAATGCGATCTCACTGATTGACTTGGTTCTATCATAGATTCTTTCTTTGGCAAGATCTATCATTTTTGCCTGTATATATTCAAGCGCGGAAACCCCGGTTTCCTTTTTTACTAAGTCGCCGAAATAATTGCTTGAAAGATTTAGTTTGCCAGCACACCAGGCTACAGTGTGGGTATTCCATTATTTTGTGGTAGTTCCGATTGAAAATATTCTTTGAGCAAGTTTTCGAACCTGGTCAACATGTCTTTGTTCACCGGTTCACGAGTAATAAATTGACGATCATAAAAGCGCACACAATAGTTTAGGAACAGTTCGATATTACTTATGATTAAAGTTTTGCTGTGCTTGTCGATGCCATGTTCCATTTCCTGGCGGATTTTCCTGAAGCAGTCCAACACAATCAGTCTTTCGCTCTCCGAAACATGTAAGGCCTCGGCTACATCATAGTCAAAGAATTTGTATTCACTGATTTTTCTTCCGAGTGATGTGCCTTTTATAAAATCCGGGTGAAATACCAATGCCCAACCAACTGGCTGAATCAATTTTTCTTCGGCTGAATCAAACCCAAAAACTTGTCCCGGACTTATGAAGAGCAATGTCTCTTCTTGATAATCATATGTATTTCTACCGTATTGAAAATCCTCACACCTCAAGTCTTTCAGAAAGATGATATGAATATCTGATAAACAGCGGTAATGCTTAATTGGGGAAGATTTGGACTGATCCAATACACTAACCAACGGGTGCAAAGTCACCTGCCCCCTTTGCGAATTGAATTGTGTGACGCTATGAAGTTTCAGTATTTGGTCCACGATCTTCAGTTTTAGTACAAAAATAGACCAAACAGACTCGTGTTGTAAAGCGAAATGCCGAAATCAGTAAAAAGGGTATGAGATACAGTAAAACGGGTAGGCATCTACCGCTCAAATAGATTCAACTTTGTCCTATGCAAAACTGGAAGAAAGTAGGTCTCTTGCTCACCATCTTGGTCTGGTTCGCATTGTTTACTTGCATTGGGCAACGCGACACCACGTTGTTCTTCAGAAGTGCATTGAGCGTTACCCAAAATGGATTTTCATTTATTCCTTCTTTCTCGCTTGGTAAGCCGGCCCTCATACTCGAGCCCTCTATTGGCAATAAACGGTTGAGCTTTGAACCACAATTAAGATTTTCACTGGAAGGTAAACCTTGGTCATTCATTTTTATTTACAAGTATAAACTAGTTGATAGAAGCAAGTTCTCCATACAGGCTGGTGGTCATATTCCTGCACTCGTATTTAGCACGCAGACAATTATAAGGAATGGCGCGACTGAGAGTGCAATTGTATCGCAGCGTTTTTTGGCTGCAGAACTTATACCCAATTATAACTTGTCAAAAAAGGTAAGTATTGGTATGTATTTCTTGCGTGGACATGGCTTTGACAAAGGTGGAATACAGGATTCTTACTATGCCGGATTAAGAAGTACCATTACAAACCTAAACATTACAAAACGAATATTCTTTAAATTTAATCCTCAAGTCTACTATTTAAAAACGGATGATAATGACGGAGTATACGTAACCAACACGCTCACGCTTGCTGTCCGAAATTTTCCCCTTTCCATTTCAAATATTGTTAACAAAGCTATCCGGTCTAATATTCCTGGCAAAGACTTTGATTGGAATGTGAGTGTGGTTTACTCTTTCGATAAAAATTATGTTCGTCACTAACAAAAGAGAAATGAAATCAATCAAAATCATTTTGGCATTAATGCTTATTCAGTTCACATCTCAAAATGTCCACGCCCAGGAAAAAGGACAAATCGTGAGGCTGGCTAAGCTGGTTATCGATTCGATACATCTGGAGAGTTACAAAGTATTTCTCAAAGAGGGTATTGAAACAGCTTTGCGGGTGGAACCGGGTGTATTGACGATTTACGCCTTGTCTGAAAAGGATAATCCTACTCACTTTACTATTCTGGAAACCTACGCAAGTACTGAAGCATACCAGTCGCACATTCAAACACCGCATTTTCTAAAGTATAAAACGGGTACGCTTCACATGGTTAAATCTCTTGAATTAATAGAGACTGTGCCATTGCTTCCGGAGTTAAAAGTCAATCAAATAAGAAGGAGTAATAAAAAAAGTAAACGTTAATTGATATGAGCAAGTCTCTTCTAACTACAATCACCATTGCAATAATTTTCGCGTCTACAAGTGTAGGATATGCTCAAGTAGCCGGCCAGCCGACGCAAAAAAAGTATCAGGCCAAAGCGCCACCAACCCAACCGTTTTGAAAGGACGCGTTTGGTTCCTCGAGGGAGACAACCATCCGTTGGTTGGGTATGGCCGGATTCCTCATCAACAGTCGTGGGACAACAATTATGGTTGATCCGCTACTGAAAGGTTTTGATATGCCGGTTATGATAAACTTCCCGGTTAAAACGGAGGATGTTCCTAAACTCGATGCTATTCTTGTTACCCATAGCGACAATGACCACTACAGTATTCCTACAAATCGTGATTTGAAATCAGTAACGAAATCTTTTCATTCAACGATGTATGTCGACTCATTAATGAAAGCGGAAGGATTTCCCTCTTTCGGTCACCATCCTGGTGATAAGTTTAAAGTTGGTCCTGTGTCTGTTACAATGGTAGCCGTTGACCACGCCTGGCAAAATGCTTATCCGGGTACAGCGAAACGTACTTTTAAAAATGAAGATTGTACTGGTTTTCTAATTAAAACTCCCGATGGAATCATCTGGGCGCAGGGTGATTCACGGTTGATGCCGGAACACCTTACAATGTCCCCCATTCCAGATGCTATCCTTTTTGATTTCTCCGATAGCGAATGGCACTTCACATTCGAAGGAGCAGTTAAAATTGCAAACGCTTATCCAGATACTCCACTCTTACTTTGTCATTGGGGGTCAGTGGATGCACCCGATTTCGCTCCTTTCAATGGTGATCCTGAAAGACTAAAAAAATCTATTATTAATCCTGATCGAATTCATGTTCTTGCTCCTGGACAGCCTTTCACACTATCCCAATTGAAGAGATTGTCAAAATAAAATTATAGTGGTAAAAGGATTTATTATTGGCCGGTTTTTAAGAAGCACTTAGGATGACAAGTTAACAGGTCACTTATATATGACGGTATTAGCACAGTCTTGCACTAATCTTCCATATAAATTTTATAAGCTGCATATTTGTTTGGCTTTAATACTTTTAACGATTTGTGGGAGAGTATTATCATCTACCATATCAAGTTCAACTTTATCCAAAATGGTCAATAAACAGACCTCTTTATACCCGGTAAAGACAAAGGTAATAGATTATCTCAGCCAATTTTCTTGGGGTTAGTCGTACATCCTACATTGTACATCGTACATCCTACATCGTACATTGTACATTGTACATCCTACATCATACATTGTAAATGGTACATTGTACATCGTACCTGGTATTTGCTCTATAAATTTATATCCTTACCTTCTTTTAGTTTGGAAATTAATCCTTCAATGGTTTTTTTAGCCGCATCGTTGTTGGCCTGGCCAAGTGCTTTGGTAGCAGCCTCTATAGCTTTTGTATATTCACCTTTAGCTGACAGAGCATATGCTAATCCTGTATTGGTGCCCTGGGTGCTGCCAAATTGTTTTACGGCTCCATTCATGATATCCAATGCTTTATCCACTCTTTTCTGAGCCAGGAGTGAGCGCCCGTAAGCGACATGTTGTGCGGCACTACCCATGGGTAAGGCTTCATTCATAATGGAGTCGGCCATCGGCAATCGATTTAGTTTTTCATATGCGGTAGCCAGGTTGCGCAGCGACACAAAACTTCGTTGGCCCTGGAATCCGGATACTGCCCGCTGAGCCCAGGTTAGAGCTTCTTCCAAATTGATTCCTTTATTGATACAATACTGGGATGCCTGCAGCATATTAGTAGAGTTAAACCCTTTTTGGCTGGTCACCTGGTCTCTTAGTTTTGCTATGACGATGTTATCCACATCTACCTCAATTTTAAATGGTATGATCCATTTTTCCCACATCAGAGCTACAGTGCATGATTTCTCTTTATGCTCTGTAAATTCGTATTTAAGCCACTCCACACTTTTGTCATTCATCTGGGGTTTCAGTACAGTGCGTAGTTGATCGTACTTTTCTTCATAATAAAAACTACCCCAGGCATCATGTTGTTTGGATAAGATGAGCAATACACTATCGGGCCATACCGCCATATGCACTCCGTATGTTCCTGCCGGTACTGCTTTGCCTTCCAGCTTTACATCATGCTCAAAAGATATAGTGGTATTTTCATTTGCTCCGGCTCGCCAGGGAGCGGTAGGCCGGTTTGTGATAAAGCTGGTGGTGGAAAATCCATAGGTTACCAGGGTACCCCAGACTTTACCTTCTCTGCCCCCTACATCCGGTCGTGAGTAAGAAAGCGTGATATCGGTGATACCAACGGTTTCCCTGATGGTGGCCCGGGGATTACCACCTGCAGATGGGACATCCATCTGGGCATATATATTTACCAAAGAAAAAGCAAAAACCAGGCATAGGAGTAATTTTTTCATATTTCAAAAGATTTATATTTTCATTTACAAACGCCTAAGCTATTTGAATACCAATGCTTTACTGGCCGTTTTTTATGGTTTTAACACAACCTTAACCCTTGTCGAAAGTTTAAGTCTAAAAAGGATTAAATTTGCGTTTTCAATTTAATTTTTAATCAAAACAATTTATTTATTATGGCAGAGCCAATCAGAGCATACAATGTGAAAAC
>CAYNIG010000311.1:0-5983 GCA_964396995.1 uncultured Saprospiraceae bacterium
GTTATGCAGTAATTAGTCTGTGGCCTTCTCGATTTGCCAAAAAAATTGCCAAAAACCCCTCTCATTTCGGAATTTTTCTTCTGGGTTTTGAATTATACTTGTATTCTCAAAGCATAAAAGATATGAGTGAAAAAACTCCCAAAGTCAATTTGATTTTGGATACCAGGTCACCTAATTATATTGAAAATCAGATATCTAAATTAATAAATAACCGAAACAAAGATATTACTTACTCAATAACCACCGGTAATAATTAATGTGGCCGGCATCCCAAAAAGTTTGCAAGATTTACCTGACTAATAAATCAACCTAGTTATAATGGAAAATTATCAAGATTGGATTGATTTGTTATCATTGCATTTATCAAAAGATGAATTTGATGCATTAATGAAAGAAGCCAAAGCAGCAAATAAATTCATTGGACTAAAACCTAGATTTGAGATAACTAATGTGGATTTTATTACCATTGATATGCTTACTTTAGTTGATAGTCAAGAATTTACAATCAGGCCCTAATTATTTACCGCAATTCAACCAGTTCAAATACTATCTGATTAGCCTGGCCTTTAATGGGCTTAGAATGCTCGTTCCTTTCTATGATTTCCTTCGGGATTCCCTCAGGAAAGGCATTACACCCTATTTCTACGCCTGATCCATTAAGGCAATAATGAATGCAGTCCAAGCAAATCAATCTAATTACTGGTTCCATTTATTTTAGACTTAACACTGTAATGACTATGCATCTGCCCTAGATAATACTACTATGATCTATATTTTTAAATAAACTAGCTGATTTTTCTTCAAAAATCTGGTTCCATTCAGCTTCATTTTCTATTGCTTGTAAACAGTCGTACATTCCATTCTTGAATGATTCAAAAATATCTTCAACTTTTATAGCAATAATTTTTTTACCAAGACTGTCTATTCCAAACTGCAATCTTGATACTTCACCATTTCCCCATGAATACCAAAGCTCCCTTGCCGTTCCATCTTTAGATAGTTAAGACTCACTTTTTTGAAGGTGTAATAATCCACACCTGGCTGCATAAAGATCAATCTCATTACATGGAAGAGGGTATTTGTTTAGCATCCATTTTTTTACCCATTCTTTAAAAACGGTTTTACCGGTTTGATTGCCTTTATTTGAAAGTTCACTAAAGCTATCAATTCCTGCATAGAGGAGAACCAATGCCGGGGTTGTTCGACCTTTAATTAAGCATTCAGAAATCGTTTCGAACATATCGACATAGGTTTTATAAAAAGCTGATAATTGGGTCATTGACAAAATTGGGATAGATTATAAAAATACAAAAATTGCATCTTGCCAAAAAATTTGCCAAAAAGTAAGCTTTAAATAACTCAAAGCCACTTACAAATACTATCGAATATTTATTGTTTCTGCATAACTGCAAGCTTAAAAATCACTAAAACATAAAAAAGTTTAAAATAATTTATGCATGGCATGCAAGAGGTCATCGGTTCGACTCCGATATGCTCCACTGATTTTTAATTTCTAACTAAACAAATACTCCACATCCTCCTGATTAAGGCCTGCAATAAACCCATTTTCAGTCTTAGTAAGGAAATTATCCATTTCCATATCAGAAAGTTCTTTGGTATACCCATCCTCTGACTTTACCAAAGTTTCTGCGGTTCTCTTCTTTCTTTCCTGTAATTGAATTATCCTTTCTTCAATCGAATCTTTACAAATCATTTTATAGGCCATCACGTGTTTGGTCTGACCAATGCGGTGCGTACGATCGATGGCTTGGTCTTCCACAGAAGTATTCCACCAGGGGTCGACTAAGAACACGTAATCGGCCGCTGTAAGATTCAGACCGGTATTACCGGCTTTGAGCGAAATCAGAAATACCCGGGCCGGATCATCCTCATTATTAAAAGCATTTACCATTTCCTGTCTTAGCTCCACCCTGGTATCGCCATCAAAATGATAATAGGGAATGCCCGATTTCTTCAGTTCTTTGGCTATCAGGTGCAGCATACCTTTGAATTGAGAAAATACCAACACTTTGTTTTTGGTAAGCTGATCGTTTAATTCTTCCATCAATAGCTGGAGTTTGATGGAATTGGGTGCTTTTTTATCTGCATATTCTTCTACTAATCCGGGGGCACAACAAATTTGTTTTAGTCTACTTATGCCAGCCAGTATTCCTATTTTAGCATTGGCCAGGCCCACATTGTTTATATCCATGAATATGCTCTTTCTGATGTTGGTTTTTACTTCCTGGTATATTGCTCGTTGTTTTTCATCCATTTCACACCAAAGCACAGATATCGTTTTTTCAGGCAAGTCATTGGCCACCTGAGCTTTGGTACGGCGTAAGATATAGGGTCGGGTGATTTTGTGTAGCGTTTCTGATTTCACTTTATTCCCATCTTTGTCTATAGGGTCTGCATATTCCTTTCTAAAAAATTCGGGACCACCCAGAAAACCGGGTAATAGAAATTCAAATTGGGAGTATAAGTCAAACGTATTGTTCATCACCGGTGTACCACTGAGGGCGACTTTGCTTTTACTTCTTAGTCGCTGTACTGATTTGGTGATGAGAGCAGATGGGTTTTTGATATTATGACTTTCATCAATCACTATTCCTGACCACAGCCTGGATTCCAGGTATTCAATTTGACTGCGTACCACTCCATAGGTTGCAATCATAATTTGGTATTCTCCATTCCAAAATTGTGAAAAATCATCGATGCCTCCTTTATACAAAAAGGTTTGCAATGCAGGTGCAAACTTTTCAAATTCCGCTTTCCAATTATATATGAGTGAGGCAGGGCAAACAATTAAAAATTTTTGGCCGGTGTTGAGCTCCGCTAAATGACTTATAAAACATATGGTTTGAAGTGTTTTACCCAAACCCATATCATCGGCAAGGCAAGCTCCGGCTCCAATTTCCGATAACAGAGTCATCCATTCAAATCCTTTGACCTGGTACGGTCTCAAGCTTGCCCGGATGCTTTTCGGCACAGGATATACCCTTTCTTCGATTTGTTGCCATTTTTTCCATTTAGTTATCCATTCCTCAGTGATGATTTGATTTTCCATATTTTCTATGGTCGCATTTTCTAACCACTGAAGTATTCGATTATTGATCAATATTGTATTCTGGTCATTTATTTTGGCATGTTTCAGTATCAATGAATATTGCAAGAGCCATTCATCCGGAAATATTCCAATGGAATGGTCTTCAAGGAGGATGCTTTTTTGATTGGATTGAATGATTTTTTGCAACTCCCTATTTTTTATTACCTCTCCTCCAAATTGGGTAATGAATTCAATTGTGCTTACACCATTTTCGGCTGACAACCATTTAACGGAGGTCTCAACCCGATGAGCAGAATACCTGAAATGCTCCAGCAGATCCAGGCCAATAATTTCAATACCCTGATCTATCCACCCCTGATATACTTTAAGAAACCAATTGTTTTTTTTAGCCACATCGAATGGCACAAAAAAATTATTATTAAACTGAGTGGCGAAAGAAGGGTGTTTGGATTTTATTTCGTCTATCAGTTTTTGTTCAGCTGCTTTATTTCTATATATGGTATACAATTCACCCTGTCGCTCCACTTCTAATTTATCCTGGTGATTCCCCTCTATGATAATGCCTTCATAGGAATAGGAGGGTATGAACTGTAAAAAAGCATCACTGATTTCGCTCACTATGATCCTGTATTCGGGGAAGGATTGAATCTCTATTGAAGAAAAACAATTATTTCTATCTACTTCGTATCCTTTAGATTCTAAATGGCGTACCATCTGCTGAAAAAACTCTTTGGGTACAAAAGCAAATTTAGACGCGTTACTTTCAATTGAATCAAGGATGAGGGCATCATGGATGCTGAGTAAAAAATACTGACTTTCGTATTCCAGGAAAAATACGGTCCGTTTAAATTCATCCAGATTATACAGTACTTTACCAATCAATACATACTTAAGCAGCTGCAGCCCATTTTCTTCATCGAATACAACTTTAAATTTTAATGCCGCTTTGGCATCTTGTAAACTGCATGGGCTTTTTCTGATACTTTTTCGTATCGGATCTTTGGTCTGATGAAACCAGGGTAATTCTTTCCAATAACGGAGATTTTGTAAAAAAGTTTCGTTTATGCTCCTGATAATCTTTTTATTAAGCAGCTGTTCCAGATTCTGACTTGAAGTGCTTTTTTTTAGAATTTTTGAGTATTCACTTTTTAGACTGGCCAGAGACTGATCTGAAAGTGATTTTAAAGCCAAAAAAGAATCGTCAGGAACAGATCTGTGAATAGACTTGAGATCCATAATGTTCATCGGCAGGTATTCAATGGAAACCCCTCTTTTTACTACATATTGAAAACTCAAAAAACCAAATCCTTTAGAGAGGTATTGAGGTATAAACAAGATAACCGGCTTTTTCTCCAATGACATTTAATTTAAATCGAAATAAACAGGCGGCGAATATAGCCGTTAAATACAATTTTGATACCGGGACTTATTGAAATATTTTATATATGATTATTTCCTCAAAGAGTAGAATTAAATTCCGGACATTCCGGCCATATCTCTACCTTTGTACCCTCATGGAAGAATTAACTGCAGACCCCAGTCGAATACGGAAAAGATCAATATTGTGCCTGGTAACCGTCTTTGTAATTTTGTTTCTGGATCAGCTACTCAAAATTTGGGTAAAAACCAATATGGAATATGGAGATGAAATTAAACTGATGGGACTTGAGTGGGCCAGAATCCATTTTGTTGAGAATGAGGGAATGGCTTTCGGTATATCCTTGGGTGGTAAAGTTGGAAAGCTTGCACTCAGCATCTTTCGAATCATTGCCATAGGCTTTCTTATATATATTATTTTCAGGCTAATCAGATCAAAAGAAAGGTGGGGCTTGCTCCTTTGTTTCTCACTGATACTGGCTGGAGCTATAGGGAACATTTTAGATTCTGCATTTTATGGTTTGCTGTTTACGGAATCATATTACCAGGGCGGACTCGCCGAGTATGATCCTTCCCGGGGGTATGCCCCCTTCTTATTTGGCCGGGTAGTGGATATGCTATACTTTCCTTTGATTGATACTACATTACCAGGTTGGTTGGGTGGCAAACCTTTTCAGTTTTTCAGACCGGTTTTTAATATAGCCGATGCCGCTATATCCACGGGAGTGATCAGCCTATTGATTTTTCATCGGGATTTTTTCAAATCTCCCAAAGAAGAAACCGTAGAAAATAATACTCATACCGCTACCGAGCAGACGAGTCACACGACTGGCGATACAATGGCTGAGACCATTGATACTGAGTCCCCTGCACTGACTTCAGGAGAAGACCATACTAATAATAATACTAATAATAAAGAGGCAGACCGAATGGATAATCCATCAGCCTGAAATCTATTCTTATTATACTCTGTTATAAGGGGAAACTGAATTTGGGTATTCTGTTATCGGGAATTCTCTGTTTTCGGGATTATTGACTTACTGTTTTTAAAAAAAGGGGATGGGAGTTTGGATCTCCAGTCTGATCGAATCAGACTTTCTCAGCCAGGTTGTTTTCTGGTACGGTTTTACCGACAAATTCATTAATGGCCTTTATTGTTTTCAGCATTCTTTCGTAGTCGATCTGATAATGCTTAAACTTGCCATCTTTATTATTGTCTACTATCCCCACACTTTTCAAAATCTTTAAATGCTGAGAAGTAATGCTTTGCTCAATTTTTAGCGCATTGTAGATTTTATTTACATTGATTACCTCGTGGCGATCAATGAACTCTAAAATCTTCAACCGCAGAGGGTGAGCTAAAGCCCTCATGAGGTCACAGGAATACTGAAGTTTGTCCTGTTCAAAACTAATTGTAGTCTTCTTCATAAATACTCTTTAGTAGGTCAATAAATATCTAGCGATGACAAATATGATAAATAGTTCTAATATGACAAAGAAAATATTAAAAAAAAATTATATATTTAAGTAATTCAG
>CAYNIG010000312.1:0-5954 GCA_964396995.1 uncultured Saprospiraceae bacterium
TTCTCACATTCTTAATGTAATTGCCTATTATAGGATGAATGATTTTAAATTTTGCGATGCAGCCGTCCAAATAGCAAGTGTTTCAGCGCGATTTGGATTTTTTTCGTGAGATAGCCATAATGGGGATTTTACTTTCTGTAATCTTTCGAGCCAAATGGATTCTGCTGCAGCAATATGCAAAGCCGTGGCTTCTATGTTGCCAAAACTGGAGACCAGGGGAGCAGACCATTGATCCTCGCTAATCGCTTTAAGCCATTTTTGCGTAATCTGGTTTGCCCATATATTGTAGTCTGCCAACTCAGAAAAATACGATTTATTCATAGTACAAAAATATTTTATAAAAATAGACCAAATGGTCTATATTTGCATTTTTAATGAAGAAATCAGAAATCACCAGGCAATATATCATTGAGTCCGCAGCTCCGATATTTAATAGCAAAGGGTATGCTGCAACCAGTATTGCTGATATTCTGGATCAGACCGGCTTGGCTAAAGGCTGTCTTTATGGGCATTTCGAAAGTAAGGATCAGTTAGCTGAAGCCGTATTGATCTATGCATTTGAAAGAGTATCATCTGCTGTAAGACAGCAAACGGAAAAAGCCATTACTCCTCGGGATAAGTTGATAGCGTTACTTGAATTTTATACTAATTATTCAATAGATCCCATTATTGAAGGGGGGTGTCCTTTATTAAATGCAGCGGTGGATGCTGACGATCAATATTCAACATTAAGTAAAACTGCTTTAAAATTCATGAACCGATCCATTCATTTTATTGCAAATCTGTTGCAAATGGGTAAAGACCAGGGACAGTTTCATTATAAAGTGGAACCAATAGAAGAAGCCCGATACATTTTTTCATGTATCGAGGGAGGCATCATGATGTCAAAACTGGCCAATTCGCCGACTATACTAAATTCCATTCTTTCCAAATTAAAGGCCGAAATCAATCTACATTATTCTATTTCTCGTAAATCTAAAAATTTCTAGCATGAATATTGACTTATTGCAATCAGAATTAGAGCGGGTGCATTCAAAACTAAAGGAGACTGCTGAGCAGTTTGGATTACATTCAATTATGCATCAAGCGGAAGGGAAATGGTCACCTGCTCAAAATATTAAACATGTCGAACTCAGCATTTTACCAGTGTGCAAATTATTATCAAATAAAGAAAAATTTATATCCAGGGAGCTCGGTACATCCCACACCGGAAGCAGATCCTATATCGAGATTATGAAAATCTATCAGGAAGGATTGGCAGGAGGAAATGTAAAAGCTCCCGAAAGGTTCGTACCGGCAGACCTCTTGCCGGAGTCTGCCTTTATTTTAAATGAATTGGATGAAAGAGTGGATCAATTGATTGCTGGTCTGAATAATTTCACTGAAAATGAACTGGACCTTTACCAAATTCCACATCCTTTACTCGGTCAATTAACCATAAGGGAAATGATTTATTTTTATATTTATCATGCCGGCCATCATGAAAATAATATCATCAGGTCAATGAAGGGGGCGTAAAGAATCTCTTCATTAAATAGAGCATGAGTATTATCCTGATTTCTCTACTTCATTCCTTATTCCTACTTTTACGAGAAATGAAAGAATATGAATAGTAAAGGCAATGTATTTTTTTGGTCAATAGCTGTTTCATTAGGAGGCTTTTTATTTGGATTTGATACCGCGGTAATATCAGGCGGTGAACAGGCAATTCAAAAATTATGGAGCCTGGACAACCTCGTGTTAGGTCAATTGGTTGGAATGGGTCTGTATGGAACCGTGGTCGGAGCTATAATTGGGGGAATTCCAGCAGATAAATTTGGCAGAAAACCTACTTTAATCATCATCGCATTATTATTTTTGATTTGTTCTATTGGCTCGGCTATGGCGACCGGACCGGGTATGCTGATGTTTTTTCGATTTATAGGTGGCCTTGGAGTGGGTGCATCATCAGTGGTTGCCCCGGTATACATTTCTGAAATTGCACCTAAAGAAAAAAGAGGTCAGCTTACTGCCATGTTCCAATTTAATCTTGTACTTGGGATATTAGTAGCCTATGCATCTAATTATTTGATAGGCAACACTACGGATCAGTCTTGGCGGATCATGCTTGGCATCATGGCTATTCCGTCTGTTGTATTTTTATTTTTATTGTTTTTTGTACCCGAAAGCCCAAGGTGGTTGGTTACAGCAAGAGGGAAAATAAATGAAGCGAAAAAAATATTACAAATTATAGATCCGGCTTCGGTGGATGAATCATTAACTGCTATGGCTGTAAAGTCAGAGTCTACCAGTTTTAGTTCGCTAACTTCGGGAAGATATAATTTCTCCATTTTCCTGGCCTTTATTATTGCCTTTTTTAATCAATTGTCGGGTATAAATGCGGTGATTTATTATGCCCCTCGTATACTCGAAGAGGTAGGGCTTGGTGCCAAGGTGGCATTATTATCCACGGTGGGAATCGGTATAGTCAATTTGATTTTTACCATGCTTGGATTGCGCCTCATTGATCAATTTGGTAGAAGGGTACTTATGTATATTGGCAGTATCGGTTATATCATTTCATTGGCTTCGGTATCCCTTGCTTTTTACTTAGGGAAAGGGTCGTCCTTTGTGCCGATTTTATTATTCGTTTTTATTGCCTCGCATGCCATTGGTCAGGGTGCAGTTATCTGGGTATTTATATCTGAAATATTCCCAAATAAAGTGAGATCACTAGGCATGTCATTGGGCAGCACAACTCATTGGATATTCGCTGCCCTTATTGGTGCTTTCTTTCCCATAGCCAATGAAAAATTAGGCGGAACAACCATTTTTGCGATTTTTGCCGGCATGATGATATTGCAATTGCTATGGGTATGGAAGATAATGCCGGAGACCAAAGGGGTGTCACTGGAAGAACTTGAGAAAAAATTAGCTAAGTAAGAGAAGCACAATGTTTAATAATCATATTGTCAGGATTCAATGTTCTGATCAAAAAGGATTGATTGCACGTATTTCAGGGGTACTTTATGAAAACAATCATAATGTACTGATTATGAAGGAATTTGTTGAGGAAAATTCCAATACTTTTTTTGCCAGAATCGAGCTATCAGGTGAATTAAATATAGCCAAGCTGCATCAGGAGCTCAATGTTATTCTTCCGGTAGACGCCGGCATTACAGTCCATCCCCGGCAGAAGAAGAAAATAGTAATCCTGGTGACTAAGGAACACCATTGCCTTACCGATTTGCTTATTCGTCATCATTTTAACGAAATGCATGCTGATATTCAGGCTGTGATAGGAACCTACCGTGGGCTGGAAGAAATATGCAACCGAATGTCAATTCCATTTATTCTAATCAGGCACGAATCTAAAACGCGTGAAGTTTTCGAGTCTGAATTGCGTGATCAAATAATGGAATACGAACCCGATTTTATCGTGCTGGCAAAATTTATGCGCATATTATCTCCGTGGTTCGTTTCATATTATGAGAACAGAATCATCAATATACATCATTCCTTTTTACCTGCATTTGTCGGGGCCCATCCATACAAACAAGCGTACAACAGGGGAGTAAAGATAATTGGTGCAACAGCTCATTTTGTAACCAATACCTTAGACGATGGTCCTATCATCTCTCAAAAAACCATTGAGGTAAATCATGAATACGATCTGAAAGATATGGTCGAAGCAGGTCATGAAATCGAAAAAGCAGTTCTTGCCGATGCGTTGAAAAAAGTATTGCTTGATCAGGTATTCGTTATGAATAATAGAACAGTAATATTTGATTAATCCAATAAAACCCGCTGTACCCCTCGCCATTTATTCACTTCAATCCTTTCACTTTTCTAGATTCCCTTTGCCTTCTCTATCAACCATCCTTTATTTACAACCCCGTCTGTAGAGTGAATTTCATCTATCAGTTTTTCTTTAGCTTTTTTATCCTGGTATTTAACTCTGCTCAGTTTTTTAATAAATTTTATGAAATTCAAATATCTGAGTTGTTTGGCTTTGGTGATGTCTTTTTCATGGCGATTGAGAAAGGTCCGGTAAGCATCAGCCAAGGATATCATTGCTGAAATTTCATCTGCTTCATAGTAGGTTGCCAATAACAATACTTTGGCATCCAGGTTATAGGTCAGTTCATCAAATTCGACATCTCTCAGTTTTTCGATTACGGTTTCAAACTTATTTTGATTAAAATACAATCTTGCCAGTGAAAAGGTGACTATATCTTTTTTGGATTCCTTTGGGATGATCTTTTGGTATTCTTCGATAAAATTTTCAGTCCATATAAAATCCTTGGTTCGAATGCCAAATAGTACTATGTTTAAAAAATGACCAGGGTGGAACTTGTTTTTCAAAAAAACCACATCATTGGCCAATCCGAATTTATACCAGGTCAGCGTCTCAAAATTAAAGTCAGTGTATCCTTCATTTACCTGTGAAATGCAGTAGTTAATGGCTTCTTTAAAAATATCGGAGGCTTCATTCAACTCAAACTTGTACAAATGCTTTTCAACCTCGTCTTTAAATTTATTATAGTCAGAACTATTATTACTTCTTTTCAAATTATAAAGAATATAATAGATGTTAATTTCAGGGTACAGATCAAGATTGAATTTTTTGATCAGATCAAGTGATTCTTCTTCAAAATTAATTTTTATGGGTATATTAAAATCATTTCTTCTTGTCAATACATTTACCAATTGTTTAACCTTTTCAGATAAATAAAACAGATCCAGATGGTGATGTACTTCTTCGATATTGGATGCCTTTTCCATTTCCACTTCAAAATTCATTAAATCATATTCATTCTGATTAAAATTGAACAGATGCAGGTGAAAAAGAGAAGAAATCTTACTGGTACTGAAGAGTTTTTTTTTACTGTCCAGCATTGATTTTACGGGAATATTTACATTATTGTCTTTTATGTATTCCAAAAGCAAATTGCTTTCCAATATCTTATTCTCTTTTAGTTTCTGAAATGAGAAAAATTTATATATCAGTGCGGTAAATTCAAAGCATGCTTTTCTCCATTTGGATTCATTGATCTTTTGCCCTGGACCTATTTTAGACCATGCCAATAACTTCAGATTGGTGTTGAGAGTCGCATTAAATTCACTTTGTTTGAATGCCTGGTAAAACTCAGTGAAATTCAAATTTTGATTGCAATAAGGGGAATTTAAAAATTCTTCAAATCGCAAAAGTTCAGCTTTGGGCAATTGCTTAAGTACCTTCAAAAATTTAAGTTCCTTCATTCAAGATTAATTATATGTTCATTACCTTATTTATCAGTGATTTATATATTTAAACAAAAACACATGTGTTAAATTGATATATGGATTATTTACATATTTATCTTTTTGATTTCCAGATTTTCTATTATATTGCAGTCGTATTTGTAGTCACTAAGATAATGAACTGTAAAGTAAGGTGTTTATTTTTAATTGCTCTATTGCATGCCTCTTTGGGTTTTTCTCAAAGTTGGAACAGTGCTACTGTTTGTAAATCGGATTTTCAACGATCACTCGGGGAGCAAGTGAGTCTGAATCCTTTAGCGAACGACATCTCAGCATTACCTCTTTCTATCAAGTCTGTTTCTTACACCGAAAATGGTACCGTAACGTACTCAACTAATAAAATTAATTTTACACCGGATAAAGGCTTTGAAGGAATAGCAAAAGTGATATACACTTCTTGCGATGAAAATGGCAATTGCGGAGTAGGGGAGGTTTCTTTTTTAGTGGTCAATCCATCTAAAGATTTTTACAAAGACACCATTTACCAGGGCGTATTGGAAAATTCCAGTATTCCATTTTTTGTAAAAGAAAAAGATTTTGTTCTCCAAGCCCCTTTGCAAAACGGAAGCCTTACTAAATCAGGAGATTTTCAGTATACCTATACTCCTAATCAAACTAATACCGGAAAGGAAATAATTTCGTTCTCCAGTGGCTCCAAAAATCAAACTATA
>CAYNIG010000313.1:0-5947 GCA_964396995.1 uncultured Saprospiraceae bacterium
TTCATTGTATTTCTTTAATCCTTTTAATCCTATGGCCTGGTACTCTTTTATACTTAAAGTCTGATTGGCATCCAATTTATTGGTATACAACTCGAGTGCTGCGCGGGCATTTTTTTCAAGATCATTATACTTTTTTCCTAGATCCAACGTGCGCAAATAAGACAAATATTCCGGGATAAACGGCCGATTGCCTTTTTGCAATAAATCTATAGCCCGAAGTATATGGCGCTCAGCTTCGGAAGCCAAAGCCTGCAGTTCATAATCCGGTGCATCATTCTTTTGTTTTAGCAGGAAAAGATTTAAATCCAGTTCATGGACATTTTTCCATACGGCGGTTTGTTCAGGGGCCCAATCCACCATATTCGTACGAATGTACCTGGCATTAGTAAGCGAGGAAATGGTGTTTAATTTTTCCAATACATCGGCTACCGAATCCAGATTTTGAAGAAGCAAGGGTTTCAGAAAGGTTTGACTCATTACTTTACCGGATTCCTCCACTATGGCCTGGTAGTTTTCCTGGGCAGCAAGTCTCCAAAAAAGATTACTGAAACCCTGAGAGAGGCTGCGTTGAATCACCTGGTCACGGGGATTGATATTATAGGCTGTTTTTAATACATTTAGTCCTTTGATGAGGTCTACATTTTTTGCCAAAAGATCTTTACCCAGATCTACATATGCCAGTGATACAAATTGAACCATTTTTGCTGGCCTGCCCATGTATCTAAGTGCATTTTGATAGGCGGAATAGGCTTCGTCAGGCATGCCTTTTTTTCTATAATAATTGCCTAATCCGAAAAAATTGTCAAATCCAGTGGTTGGTGCACTGCGGCCAGATGGGTTCATGGCAACTAATTTATACCTCCTGCTTTTATCCTGATAAATTGAGGTCTCTACTATTTCAAAAGGCTTGCCTGTTGATACCATCATCAGTGAGTCTGCTCCCGATTTATCCTGGGTTAGCAATCCGTATTTCGATGCCCCGGGAATATTATTTTTAAAGGCGACTATTAATTTTTCGCCATCCACATCAAAACCAAATAAATTCTGCGGAGTTCCTACAGGAACTTGAATTTGGTATACTTGCATTTTTTTATCCGCCCGTACTTGTACTTCATAGGTTGATGGATCTATAATCACCTCATCTGCTTTAGAAAGGTAGATGCCTTCTTTTTCTCCCGCACTAAAAATTTTGCTGGGTTTATCAGCCCAGGTGAAAACTTGCAGTTCATTCGTAGATTTATTCCATATCCAGGCATATCCCAGGGGATCAAGATAAAAACTGCCTATTTTACCTTTTCGGTCATCAGGTTTAGATGCATCAACATATAAACGGGCATTGTTTAATGGTTTTCCATCCGGAGAAAACTTCAATGCAGCATTCAATTTTTCATCGAATACATACAAATTACCTGAATTATCAGACTGCAGGCTTACAGGTGATATTATTCCATTTAACTGAATATTTTTAACTGCGTTTCCTTCCGGGGAAAATGTAAATAATATCCCACTTTCTTCCAGCACCAGCAGATTACCTTCAGGATTCATCACCATTCCTACCGGTTTTTTAATTTTCGAATCGGCTTTGCTTGTGATTTTTGTCAAAGTTCCCTGGGCTATATTATGTATATCAATTGATTTTTCCTTTGGCAATAACACAAATACTGATTTATCATTTACAGCTAAATCCAACGCTTCCCCTCTTAACTTGATGGAAGATTGGGGAGTGCCATTGTTTTTAATGATTTCAACTGCGTTTTTATTATCAAAAGGGATATAATAAAACAATTCGTTGGTGCCGGTCACGCCTTTAAATACCTGTCGGGTAGCTGCATTTTTGGGTTTGATGGTAATTGAAGTGGGTTCGTTTTGAGAAATAGTCTTGCTAATACATAAAAAGCATAGAAAAAATAATGGAAAAAACTTTATCATGAACTATTGGCTGTGCTTTAATTGGGATTACGATCAAAATTAAGATTTTTAAGGTGATTTTTTCATTAATTATCTTTATAAAAGTTAAATATCATCTTCATTGTATTTCACAAAAAATTAGAATTTCTGCAGGCTTGATTTTACCTGCGTGATGGGGTGCCGGGCATCTATGGGTGCTGCACTAAAGAAAATGGAATTTCCAGAATACTTTTGAAATTCTATAAGTGAGATTAACCAAATCTTCCGGCAAATGAAAAATCGAAATTGAAGTGAGATGGATTAATTATTTTTATTCCTGTTTACAATCATCATGAGTCAAAAACCAGATATCGACCCCGGGGATACCAATGTACTTACTGCCTATGACGAATCATTTATACCCTGGACCGTGTATGCCAACCTGCAGGCTTCCATTCAGTTTGCCGATAATAAAATAAATCTGTTGTTCGTGATAGCCGGTATCGTATTTTCTATAATTATCGGAGAAGCTGAACATTTCAAAGATCAGAACATGGTATTTAAGACCATTTTCATCATGTTTTTGATGGCTATGGTTCCGTTTATGTATTACAGCATCCGTACTGTGGCAGCACAAGTAAAACACAAACCCGATGTGGCCTCCCGCAAAATTTATTTTTTTGGTGATATTCTGAGCATGAAAGCCAGCCAATTTATCGACCGGTTTAAATCTTTCCCAAGGGCCGATCACTACGATGAATTATTGCTTCAAATACACAACCTCAGCCATATTACTGAAAAAAAATTTTCAAATTATACCAAAGCACTCTATGTGCTGTGTGTGATGATCATTCAGGTAATGTTATTATTAATAGTAAAAGTGATTGGATGATGGAGGCACCTGAAATAAAGAAAAACGAAGTAGAAAATAATACCAATACTGCCTATTACCCTTATGATCAGCAGGGCAGTATATTCGGCGCAGCAGATGAATCTTTTGTACCCTGGAATATATATATGACCTTACAATCCTCTATCCAGTTTGCAGATTACAAGATCAACCTGTTATTCGTAATAGCAGGAATATTGCTTTCAATAGTGATTGACAGTACAGAGGATTTCAGTTCTTCCACCATTAGCTATCAAATCTGTTTTATATTATTCCTTATAGTAATGGTTCCCTTTTTATATTATAGCATCCTTACGGTGGCAGCTCATACCCGAAGCAAACCGGATGTAAAAAGTAAAAAACTATATTTTTTTGGCGAAATTGCTTCTATGCCTACATCAGAATACATTAAAACGTTCAGAGCCAGCACCCGGCAGGAACATTACGATGAACTACTCTTACAAATACATAACCTCAGCAATATAGCACTGGGAAAATTTAGAAATTATGGCAAAGCACTGTATCTGCTGTGTATATTGATCGGATTACTGCTGATTATGCTGGGTTTGAAATCTTTTGGAAGAGGTTAGACTCTCCTTTTTAGTTTCAATGATACTGGTCATGATGTCAAATGATTCTTTTCATATCGAAAATGAAGTATTTCACTTCTCTTTGAACTATAAATGGCTGACTTTTTTTCAACCTCTGTTACCAGAGCCTTTTTGCAAGAATTAGGTGAATTGTCTGTTTTCACGGGTCGCTTTTTTAGCACCTGGTGGAAACCAAGGTACGAATGGCAGGAATTTTTTAAGCAGTGTTATGTGATAGGTTATAAATCCCTGCCCTTAGTGGGGATGACGGCATTTATCATGGGATTGGTACTCACCATGCAACTCCGGCCATCTATGGTGCGTTACGGGGTGGAATCCCAGATACCCATGATAGTAGGAATAGCCATAGTACGGGAGGTAGGGCCTGTACTAACGGCATTAATATTTGCCGGTAAAATCGGCAGTAGCATTGGAGCAGAGTTGGGATCAATGAAAGTTACAGAGCAAATAGATGCTATGGAAGTGAGTGGTACTAATCCTTTTAAATACCTGGTGGTGACTCGTGTGGCGGCTGCTACCCTGATGTTGCCCATACTGATTATCATAGGAGATGCGATATCACTCTATGGATCGTATATCGGAGTCAATGTAAAGGGAGTCACTAGTTTTCAATCCTTCTGGAAGCAGGTTTTTGATAATTTATTATTCAGTGATGTGATACCTGCTTTTGTAAAGAGCTATTTCTTCGGATTTGCCGTTGGCATGGTTGGTTGTTTTAAAGGATTTTACAGCAAAAAAGGTACTGAAGGAGTAGGCCGGTCTGCCAATTCATCTGTAGTGGTTTCCTCGGTAATCATCTTTATCATAGACTTATTAGCTGTACAGATTACAGATTTATTGGGATATAATTAATGAAAAACACACTTGAATATTATAAAGAACAAAAAAACGGTAAGGAAGACAGGGAATGCGTCCTATCTATAGACCATATATTCAAATCTTTTGGCGATCATCCTGTATTGACAGATTTTAGTTTAAAAATATACAAAGGAGAAAATGTAGTTATATTCGGCAAATCCGGATCCGGTAAATCCGTATTGATCAAATGCATCATTGGATTATTACGACCGGACCGCGGTAGTATTACCGTATTGAATCAGGATATCATGAGCATGAATCACGCTGAGCTGGACAAGATGAGAGCCAAAGTGGGGTTTTTATTTCAAAGCAATGCATTGTACGACTCTATGACGGTACGTGAAAACCTGGAATTTCCCCTTCGCAGGCATTGGATTATACTTAATCAAGCTGAAGTGGACACCCTGGTAGAGGAATCTCTCGAGGATGTAGGCCTGTTGCACACCATAGACCTCATGCCTTCAGAGCTTTCCGGAGGGATGCGTAAAAGGATAGCGCTGGCCCGCACCCTGATACTCAAACCACAAATAATATTATATGATGAGCCGACCACCGGTCTCGATCCCATAACGGGCAATGAAATTATAGACCTCATGATCGAAATTCAAAAAAAATACGGTACGGCCTCACTGGTAATATCACACGATATGAATTGTATACGAAAAGTATCTGACAGGGTAGTTATGCTGATCGATGGCAGGTGCTATAAAGTGGGTAGCTTTCAGGAAGTATCCACTTCTGAGGATCCCAAAATAAAATCATTTTTTAAATGATATGTGATGAAAAAAACGAGAGACTATATAAAGCTGGGTGTTTTTGTGATTACAGGCCTTACATTCCTGATCTTATTATTATATATGATCGGCAAGAATAGAAATTTGTTTGACAAAACAATAACGATCAATACCCGATTTGAAAATGTACATGGTCTGATGGTGGGGAATAATGTACGTTTTGCCGGCATTGAAGTAGGTACTGTGAAGGATATAGAAATAATAAATGACTCATGTATTGAAGTGAGCATGGTCTTAAAAAAAGAAATGGAGAACATCATAAAAAAGAATGCGGTAGTGACTATTGGCACTGAAGGTTTCGTGGGTTATAAATTAATAAACATTGAAAACAGAAACGAAAATTCGCCTTATGTCGAAAACGGGGATTTATTAAAAGCAAAAAGCAATCCCGATACAGATGAAATCATCGAAACTCTCGGTAAGACCATAGGTGAGATATCGGTAGCAGCGATGCAATTAAATGAAATAATGCAAAAAGTAAACACCAGCGATGCGCTGTGGTCTTTATTGGATGATGCTCAAATCGGGTATAAACTGCATACCAGCCTAAACCAACTGCAATCGATGTCAAATAACCTGAAAGCAGCCAGTGGGAATATCAATCGTATGACTGAAAACGTACTCGACTCTAATGGTTTGTTGCATACCTTATTATATGATACTGCCCTGGCTGTTCAGATCAGTAAAGTGCTGTCTTCAGCAGAAAATATCGGAAACACCGCAAAAGAATTTGAAAATAAGCTCTCCGGATCATTGGATGAAATAAAATCGAATATACAATACGGAAACGGTGTAATTCCTACGCTATTAAACGACAGCAGTGTAGCCAATAAATTGAGTTCAGGGATTGACCATTTGTTGATGGCAAGTAAAAATCTGAATCAAAATATGGAAGCCCTGAAACATAA
>CAYNIG010000314.1:0-5931 GCA_964396995.1 uncultured Saprospiraceae bacterium
GCATGAATTTACCATACTTTGGGTGCTTCACTTTTCTGTCTAATGTAACCGTAATGGTTTTATCCATTTTATTACTTTTCACCACACCTACCCTGGTTTTGCGTTTTGCCCTTTTTACGGGTTCGGTTGTTGTATTTTGATCCATTTTACTATTTTTTTAAAAAAAGGTAAAGATTGTATAATTTTTATTTTGCCCGTCTTGCCCGGATTTTAGTTCGTTTTGCCAATTCTGCTTCGGTCATATTTTTCATGACTCTGCTTCTTGATTCGGTTTCCAATCTGGCGATTTTTTTACGAAGGTCTTTGATAACGGAAGGTTTATCCAAGCCTTTTACTGCATGAGTAAATTTTGCTTTTTGTAATTCCATTTTAGCCTGCACTAACGAATTGGAGATGTCGGTAGCAGACATTGATATTATTTCCTGATGTTTCTTGTTAGCCATAACTTTCTTCGTTTATTAAATGTCGTGTCTTACCACCACTTTAGTTTTAATAGGTAATTTTTGAGCAGCCATATTTAAAGCCTTAGTTGCAGCTTCAAGGGTTGTGCCTTCCATTTCAAAAAGAATACGACCAGGCTGCACTAAAGCAACATAATATTCAACAGCTCCTTTTCCTTTACCCATACGTACCTCAGCAGGTTTGTGAGTAATTGGTTTGTCAGGGAATATTCTGATCCACACCTGGCCCTCCCGCTTAGTTTCACGAGTCATGGCAATCCGGGCAGCTTCTAACTGTCTGTTGGTAATACGACCTAACTCCATGGATTTCAATCCATAAGATCCAAATGAGAGAGTACTTCCTTTTACAGCTATACCCGTGTTTCTACCTTTCTGCTGTTTGCGATATTTCTGTCTTTTTGGCTGTAACATGGCCTATTTTTTAAAAAAGTTTTGCAAAATTACGCTAATATATTTAATCAATCCTGGTTATTATTTCTTGGGGCACGGCCGGTATTTCTACCGCCCCGATCACCACCTCGGCCTCCTCGGTCACCACCTCTGCCGCCACGATCATCTCTGCCACGACCTCCTCGGCCTCTTCCACCTCTATCGTCTCTTCTGTCGTTTCTATCACCACCACCCGTTTCTTTTTTCACTAATCCAATATTTGGAGAAAGATCTCTTTTAGTCAGTACCTCCCCTTTACAAATCCAGGTTTTAATGCCGATTTTACCATATACTGTCTGAGCCTCTGCTAACGCATAATCGATGTCTGCTCTGAACGTGTGTAACGGAGTACGACCTTCTTTATACTCTTCAGATCTGGCCATCTCAGCTCCATTTAACCGGCCAGATATTCTTATTTTGATTCCTTCGGCTCCTGCCCTCATGGTAGACTGGATCGAGGATTTAATTGCACGACGATAATTTACTCTGGATTCTATTTGTTTGGCGATGGATTCACCTACAATAGTAGCTTCCAGCTCAGGCTTTCTGATCTCCATTATATTTATCTGCACATCAGATCCAGCCAATTTTTTCAATTCCTCCCTGATTTTATCAACCTCGGTGCCCCCTTTTCCAATGATGATACCTGGTCTGGAGGTATGGATAGTAAGAGTGATTCGCTTAAGTGTTCGTTCGATCACAATTTTGGCGACACCACCTTTTTCAATACGAGCAAAGAGGTATCTTCTGATTTGTTCATCTTCCACGACTTTTTTAGCCATGTTTTTACCACCGAACCAATTAGAATCCCATCCTCTGATGATTCCTAACCTACTTCCTATTGGATTAACTTTCTGACCCATGCAGTTTAATATTATGGTTTATTGATTTGATTGATTTTCTTCTGAAACAACTTCTTCGGCTGGCAGAGGCACATTATTAGTAACTACCAGTGTCAGATGATTGGATCTTTTTCTGATACGATGCGCTCTACCGTGAGGAGCCGGTTGAAATCTTTTCAATACCGGTCCGCCGCCGACAAAGGCTTTACTGACTACTAAATCATAGGCATCGGTGTTGCCCGCCTGAGAACTTTTAATCTCCCAGTTTGCCACAGCGGAGATCAACGCTTTTTCTACCCAATATGCAGAATCTTTTCTGGTAAACTTGAGTATGTTCAAGGCATCTACTACTTTTTTACCCCTGATATTGTCTACGACTAAGCGGATTTTCCTTGCCGATCCATGACCATTTCTTAGATGAGCTACTGCTTCCATTTTTTGTCTTTTTACTTAATTTAATTAATCAAGTTTATTTTTTTGGTTCCTCTTTTCTATTGCCAGAGTGGCCTCTGAAAGTTCTGGTTGGTGAAAATTCTCCAAGCTTGTGACCTACCATGTTTTCAGTTACGTACACCGGTATAAATGTCTTTCCATTATGAACGGCTAATGTTTCGCCTACCATTTCCGGTATAATCATAGAAGCCCGGGACCAGGTTTTGATCACGGTCTTCTTATTTGATTGTTTATTCACTTGTACTTTTTTAAGTAGTTTGTGAAATACATAAGGTCCTTTTTTTATCGATCTTGCCATGACTTTCTATTTTTTAGCCATTATTTTTTTTAGCATTTCTATGAGATATAATCAGCTTTTCTGATCCTTTGGTCTTGCTTCTTGTCTTAAAACCTTTCGCTTTTACAGATGTACGTGATCTTGGATGACCTCCTGAAGCGCGACCTTCACCTCCTCCCATTGGGTGGTCCACCGGATTCATTGCAACACCTCTGTTTCTCGGACGAATACCTCTGTGCCGGCTACGACCTGCTTTACCCAGAATCTGAAGACCGTGATCAGGGTTGGAAGTGGTACCAATGGTGGCTCTGCATTGCAACAGTATTCTTCTTACTTCTCCTGAAGGCATTTTCACTACACCGTATCTGTCTTCCTTACCGGTAAGTTCAGCATAGGTGCCTGCACTTCTTGCCAGGGCTGCACCTTGCTGAGGATGCAATTCTATTGCATGAATGGAGGTACCCAGTGGAATGTCTTTAAGATACATCGTGTTGCCAACTTCAGGCAGTGCATCTTTACCACTATTTAGTTTTTGCCCCACTTTCAGTCCGTTAGGAGCAATGATATATCTTTTTTCGCCATCGGTATAATGCAATAAGGCGATATAAGCTGTTCTGTTTGGATCATATTCGATAGAGTGGACCACCGCAGGGATACCATCTTTATCTCTTTTAAAATCGATCACCCGGTATTGTCTTTTTTCTCCTCCACCTCTGTATCTCATGGTCATACGACCCTGATTGTTACGACCAGCTACATCGTGAATTGGTTTTAATAAACTCTTCTCAGGAGTATCCTTTGTGATCTCCGTGAAAGTATTGGCAATCCTGAAGCGGGTACCGGGCGTGACTGGTTTAAATTTTCTTACTGGCATTTCTTAATCATTTAATTAGATTTCACCATAAATATTTATGCTATCTCCTTCGATTAGAGTCACGATAGCTTTTTTGTAAGCAGGTTTTATACCTACTGTAACTTTACGTTTGGTAGATCTTGACTTACGCTTGGAAGGATTGATCAATGTATTTACATCCTGAACATTCACTCCATAATGTTTTTCCACTGCTTTCTGTATCTCCACTTTATTAGCATCTTTGTTTACCAGAAAAGTGTAACGCGGAAGGCTTCCGCCAATTTTTTCTGCTTTTTCAGAAATTACAGGTTTGATTAATATTTTCTTTTCCATGATACTAATTATTTTGAAAGAGTTTCATTCAACTTTGCTATTGCACTTTCTGCTAGCACCAATATGTTTGAATTTAATATGGAATAGGTATTTATATCCTGTGCGTGAACCAAATTCGCTTTAGGCACGTTTCTGCCGGATAAGTAAAGATTTTTGTCGTAATCGGCAGTAACCAATAACGTTTTCTTACCTGTAAGCTTTAAATTTTTGATTACTTCAGTAAAGCTTTTGGTTTTCGGTTTGTCAAAAGAAAAATCCTCAATTACCACCACTTTACCCTGAATTGCTTTATCAGAAAGGGCAGATTTTCGGGCCAGAACTTTTACCTTCTTGTTTACTTTTTCACTATAATCCCGTGGGTTGGGGCCAAATACGGTACCTCCACCTCTGAATACAGGAGATTTAATATCCCCTTTACGTGACCCACCTGTGCCTTTTTGTTTATGTAGTTTGCGGGTGGATCCTGAGATCATGTTTCTTTCTTTAGTTTCAGCCGTACCTTGCCTTTGATTAGCCAAATATGCTTTTACATCAAGATAAACAGCATGCTGATTTGGTTCGATGCCAAATATGTCCCCGGGAAGTTCTACAGACCTACCAGTTTCAGAACCTGAAGTATTTAAAATAGCTACTTTCATGGTTTATTTTTTTTCAATTATTACGAATGATCCTGTATGACCAGGAATAGCTCCCTGCACTACCAATAAATTTTTATCACTAAAAACCTTAATTACTTTAAGATTTTTCATTTTAACTCTGACTCCCCCGGTACGACCAGCCATCCTGATGCCTTTGAATACTTTTGAAGGAAATGAGGAAGATCCTACTGAACCCGGAGCACGTTGTCGATCATGTTGACCGTGGGTAAGTTCGCCTACACCACCAAAGCCATGTCTTTTTACTACGCCCTGAAAACCTTTACCTTTTGAGGTGCCTACAGCGTGCACTACATCGCCTGGTTTGAAGACTTCGTCAACGGTAATCTTCTCACCGATGCTTTTTTGAAGAGTTGAATTTCTAAACTCAGCAATTTTCCTCTTTGGAGAAGTGTTTGCTTTGCTAAAATGTCCTTTTAACTGAGCTGTGGTATTCTTTTCTTTAGCTTCACCAAAACCCAATTGCAAGGCAGTATAGCCATCTGAGTCGTCTGTCTTCACCTGTGTCACTACATTAGGACCAGCTTCGATAACAGTACAGGCAACGTATTTACCCTTATCATCATAGATACTGGTCATGCCTACTTTTTTACCTATCAATCCGTTCACTTTTCAGTGTTTTTAAATTATTTAGATAATATGCCATTGAACGCTGAATACAGAAATTAGACTGTACACTTAATTCAAGGACATTAATTTTATTTATAATATCCTTCTAATCAATTGATTAGACCCACACTATCAGGTAAGTTTTACCTGGATATCTACACCCGATGGGAGCTCTAGTTTTGATAGCGCATCCACCGTCTTTTGTGTAGGTGTATAGATTTCGATTAGGCGCTTATGGGTCCGAAGTTGAAACTGCTCCCGAGCTTTTTTGTTTACGTGTGGCGATCGCAACACAGTGTAAACTTCTCTCTCAGAGGGCAGCGGAATCGGACCGGTAACCACAGCGCCGCTGTTGCGGACCGTCTTTACGATCTTCTCCGTAGACTTATCTACCAAATTGTGGTCGTAAGAGCGGAGTTTGATTCTAATCTTTTGATTCATTTCCCTGATATATTTTTTTTACAATTTTACATTTTTATGCCTTCACGGCACCTTTTGCTTTTGCTATTACATCCGTGGCTATACCACCTGGTACCTGAGCATAATGTGAAAATTCCATCGTAGAACTTGCACGACCTGAAGTGATGGTTCGTAACTGAGTTACATAACCAAACGTTTCTGATAATGGCACATCAGCTTGTATTGCCACTGCTGCACCAGGTCTCATTTCCTGTCCTTTTGGTAATCCTCTTCTCCTATTGAGGTCACCAATTACAGGTCCAACAAACTCCTCAGGAGTAACTACTTCCAATTTCATAATGGGCTCCAGAATTACGGGGCCAGCTTTAGGAGCCGCAGCTCTGAAACCTTCCTTAGCGCATAATTCAAATGCTACAGGTTTAGAGTCAACTGTGTGAGTAGAACCATCATAGATTCTTACCTTCATACTGTCGATATTATAACCTGCCAGTACGCCATTCTCCATCATGGCTAAAAAGCCTTTTTGTGTGGGCGGTATTAATTCACGTGGTATAGACCCTCCCACGATTTCATTAACAAATTGCATTTTAGTTTTACC
>CAYNIG010000315.1:0-5911 GCA_964396995.1 uncultured Saprospiraceae bacterium
AGCCATTAAATCATGTGAAGAATGTGTGGAAAGGATAAAAAAAGAATTGCCCGTTTGGGGAAAAGAACTTTTTGAAGATCGTAGTCATGTATGGAAGGTAAACAACTAATGTACAATCCAAACAAGGTTTAAGCAAAAAGTATAGTTTATTATGGTAGATATCACCCATAAATCCAATTCACTACGCAAAGCCATAGCTTCTGCAACTGTTTCTGTTTCCAAACAAGAAACCATAGAGGCTATTAATAACAAACAAATTCCTAAAGGCGACCTCTTTGAGTTTTCCAGAGTAGCAGGTTTATTTGCCGTAAAGAAAACAAGTGAACTGATACCTGATTGTCATCCACTGCCCATCGAGTATACACAGATCAGTCATGAAATAAAGAACCTCGACATCGTAATCAAGGTAGAAGTTCATACCATCTATAAAACCGGAGTAGAAGTGGAAGCCATGCATGGAGCATCAGTAGTGGCTCTTACTATATACGATATGCTAAAACCTATAGACAAAGGTGTGGAAATCAGAAATATCCGGCTTGAATCGAAAAAAGGTGGCAAATCAGATAACAAAGAAAAATACGATCATCTCAGTGTGGCTATTATAGTTTGCTCGGATAGCGTATCAAAAGGATTAGCCGGGGACAAATCGGGTCTGATGGCTAAAACAAAACTTGAAAATTTTGGATTAAATATAAGATCCGTGGAGATCATACCTGATAATTTTAATTTAATACAAGAAAGAGTAAAATCTTTGTCCGACTCAATTGATTTAATATTTTTTGTTGGTGGCACCGGGCTTGGACCTTATGACTTTACTCCGGATGCCATCAAGCCATTGATTGAAAAAGAAATACCTGGAATAATGGAAACTGCCCGACAATATGGTCAGCAACGAATTGCTACCGCCATGCTTTCAAGAGGGGTCGCCGGATTCGTGGGTAAAGCCCTGGTGATTACTACCCCCGGATCTCCAACTGGAACCAAAGAAACTATAGATGCTCTGTTCCCTGCAGTACTCCATGTATTCAATATCAAAGAAGGACAAAGACATTGATCATGGCTGATTTGTTTGGAACCATAGGGGTAGCACTGATATTATTGGCTTATTTCCTCAATTTATTTGACAAAATACAACCGGAAGATCCACTGTATCGGTGGATGAATTTTATCGGGGCTATGTTTGCCTGTTATTCGTCTTATTTGCTGCATTCAATTCCTTTTATTATCTTAGAAGCCACCTGGGCAATAGTTTCTCTCTATGCCATTATAGTAAAGAAAATTCACAATTAAAGTCCATCAACATGAAATTAAAATCCATTATTGTTCTTCTTTTTGTTACCCCTGTTCTTTTTGCCCAATCTGCAAAAGATTCTATTATTCTGATTCAAGGATTTGCGATCGCTGCACCCAGAAATCATGAAGTAAATCAGTTCATTGACTTCATCAAAAAAGAATTGGTACCACGAAAAATCAACACATTGATGGTGAGGGTAGATTATAATTTTAATTATTTGTCCCATCCCGAACTCAGAGATTCGGCTGTCCTCAGTCAGGAAGATGTAAAATCAATAGTGAAAACCTGCAGGGAAAATAATATCAATATAATACCCCAGGTGAATTTGTTAGGTCATCAATCCTGGCATTCCAAGCCCTCCGCTTTATTGGTAAAATATCCTCAATTTGATGAAACACCCCACGTGCAACTTCCTGCTGAATACAAATGGCCTAATGCAGACGGATTGTATTGTAAAAGTTATTGCCCTTTACATCCTGATGTACACAAAGTCGTATTTGAAGTAATGGATGAAATCTGTGATGCCTTTGAATCTACCGCTTTTCATGCGGGTATGGATGAAGTGTTTTATATAGGAGATGACAAATGTTCCAGATGTGCCGGCAAAGACAAAGCTGAATTATTTGCCGGTGAAGTGAACCTTATCCGGGAGCATTTAAAACAAAAAAACCGCGAACTATGGATATGGGGTGACCGATTGATTGACGGTAAATCCACGGGCATGGGCATGTGGGAGGCCAGTATGAATAATACACATCGATCTATAGACATGATTTCCAAAGAGGTAGTGATATGCGATTGGCATTATGAACGACCGGATCAAAGTCCGGTACTGTTTGCCTCAAAAGGCTTTAAAGTGATTACCTGTCCGTGGAATAAACCTCAGATAGCGATGCAACAAGTGGACGATATTTCACGGTGGAGGAACACGGCCACAAAAGAAATGAAACCCAGATATTATGGTATGATGCAAACGGTGTGGACAGGATTTGGAAATTTTCAAATAGAAATGGCAGACTTGGGAAAAGGAAGTCCAATTTCCGATCCGAGAGGAAGAACCAGCAGTGCTGATTGTTTTGTGCAGATGTTTAAGAAAATATCAGAGATAGAAAAGTTAGACTAAGTAGTAATCGATTGTTTAATCGCTGCTATTATCTAATAATTCTCTTTCTTCTTTTGTAAGACTATTCAAGCCTCTGGCCCTGATCTTGTCAAGAATCAAATCAATCTTATCTTGTTTTGAGAGCAGTGAAGTCTTGTTTTGAGATAGACTTTGATCTTTTACAGATTGTTGTTTTGGACCGGATGCTGGAATTGCTTTTCGCATTGGTATTATTTTGGTTTCGGTCCCTCTTATTTTTCTCTCCGGTATTAAACTGATTCCACTTCTCAATAGCCAGATGAATAATGCACCGCCAATGGCTCCACCCAAATGGCCCAAATGCCCTCCCGTATTAGAGCCATCTGCTATCCCAGCCAGATCTATTAATATGACCACTAAGGCAACATATTTAAGTCGTACACTGCCTATAATCATCAGGTGTAATAAGTAGTCCGGCGCTATTACCGCTGATGCTAATACAAACCCCATTACTGCAGCAGAGGCACCATGTGCAATGACGATATCAGAAGGGAAATGCAAAAAGGTTGAAAACATAAAAATTACAAACGCTCCCGTAAAGCCTGAAAACAGGTAGATTCTCCAGATGTATCTATCACCCAATAGATCGCCAACTATATTGCCAAACCAATAGAGTGAAACCATATTCCAGATCAGATGCCAGATACCGATATGAGTAAACATATGACTGACTACAATCCATGGATGTCTGATTAAATATCCCGGATCTGTATTAAGTGATAACAACTGACTGATGTTGCCAAAGGCAGACTCATTACCTCCATCTGCAATATTGAGAATGATGCGAGCCAATAATAAGATAATAAATACGGATACATTGATCAATATGATTTGATTGAGTCGTGTACTCTTACTGATATTGTATTTAAAATCTTCCCACAGTGAATCCATCATATTATTTTCCTGTTTTTCGCCAATAGGTAACCAGTAAAAAACCAAATAATGCCCCTCCGAGGTGAGCAAAATGTGCAATATTGGTATCTGATCCCCTGGCTTGCAAGTACACTTCCAATCCAATACATAATGCTACCATCCACTTGGCTTTCATTGGAATAGGTGGAAACAATAACATCAATTGCTGATCGGGAAAATACATGCCAAATGCAATCAAAACACCAAACAATGCCCCGGATGCGCCGACTACACTGCCCGGATGTTGAAGGTAATAGGCCATTTGTTCCGGAATCAATTGACTCATTTCGTATTTCCAAAAAAAAGTATGAATCAATATGGCACCCAACCCACAGGCCAAATAGAAAAATAAAAAGCGTTTGCTTCCCAAAAAAGACTCAAGAGGTGGACCAAATGTGGCCAGCATAAGCATATTAAAGAAAAAATGACTCAGATTGCCATGCATAAACATATGTGTAACTATCTGATAAGGCTTAAACTTTACTGATCCCGGAAAATACATGGCCAGGTCAGGCATCATATTGTAAAGAGGGAGGTTGCTCAGGATAAATAGGATGGCATTGATGATCACCAGTTGTTTGACCACATCTGTCAGTCGTAACATAAGAGCAAAAATATTTGAATTTTAGCAATTATCTGAGAATATAAGACGAGTGTAAAAAATTACTGCATAATCAAATCACATCAAATAACAGACTTGTCTCTTCATTTAAAGCAGAAGAAGTAGAATGAAAAAATATTTGCCTGTAGCTATTGTTGCTTCCGACTGCGAGACTCAATCAGGCCATCTACCACAGTAAGCAAAGTTACAAACATGGGTATTTGTCCTATTTTAGTCACCGGGTGCTCAGGATCTTCTTCGTCCAGGGTCAACGCATCTTCGAGATGATAGAGTAGCTCAGGTTCTTCATAATCCGGTATCCATCGATCGATTATATTTTTTAAGCTGTTGGGTCGAAGTGATTCAATTCTATTCCAGTTTTGCTCTTCTTTTTGTGATATAAAATCTTCATCCACTTCCTCCATTTCGGAGTACGTATTATCAAAACACATCCAGCACAGCACGGCCAGGTAATACATGTATTGCACTTCCTCCCGGGTAAATGCCTCCATTTCTTCAGATGCGAGGTAACCTGCCAGCACGGGCTGATCATCGGCCATGGCTTGCACAAAATCGGTATCTTCTGTTGCCAGAAGTTCGATACAATTATCTATTGTTTGTTCTGTAATCATTGCCGGGCTAAAGGTAGGGAACTATCTGTATTTGGTACAGGGTAAAATCAGTGCCGCTTTTTGGTTAAACTTCTCTAAAATAGGCCATAGAACGGTATAGGTACAACTTAGTTTACCTTAACAGCATTAATTTTGACCCAGGAAATTCTAGACATGAAATCAAAATTTTTAACTCTTTCATTATTTACCGCTTTATTCAGCCTGTTTTCACTTTCTTCTTTTGCTGAAACCATCACTACCACTTTTAAAGTCTCCGGGGAATGTGGAATGTGTAAGAAAAAAATAGAAACTTCCCTTAGGATTAAAGGGGTGACCAAAGTAAATTGGGACCTGGATACCAAAATGGTTACGGTGACCTACAATTCAAACAAAATCACCATTGACGAAATACATCAAAGAATCGCAGCAGTAGGATACGACACTGAAAAAGTAAAAGCCAAAGATGAGGCATATGCCAAGCTGGATGCTTGCTGCAAATACGAGCGTACCAATTAAAACAAGCTTATCATCCCATAGATTGCCACCAATACTATCGAAATGAGGCTGAGCCAAAATAATATAGTAAACGAAGTACTCGCCTTTATTTCTAATCTCCGCTTGTATTTAAAATAATAAGCGGCATAGGCCACCAGAATCAGCATAATAGAACCTACCACACCTCCTGATAATATCATCAGTACCGGGAGATTAATAGTAAAATACATTATGATCCACAGAGTTGGAAATACGAAGGCAAGAAATGAAACTATTCGTTTGCGATGAACAAAATCAGTAAAATCATAAAGCCCTAATACGGCCATTCCATCGCTAAATATCCTGGTCATCGCAGCGAGCGTAGCAAACACACTGGAATATAATACAAAAAAAGCACCAATGAGATAAGCTGATTTTATGCCGGGCCCCAACGACTCGGTGTAAATCAATGCTATTCTTTCAATAAGCACATTACCCTCGGGTATTTCTCCCCTCGTATGTAATATGGCCGCACCCAATAAATAAAATGCTGCAGTCACCAATGTATAAATAATCATGGCGATCAGTGCATCGAGATACATCACTTTGATCCAGCCTTGTGCCCTGGCTTCACGTGAGGGACTATGATCCTGTGGTCCGGTATAGGCTGCATATCCTTTTTCTATACACCAGTAATTATACGCTATGATTTCATCAGCCGCCACACCAGTAATACCAAATGCGCCAATAGCTACCAATATCAGATCAGGAGGTAAATTAAATTTCATACCCTGAATGAGATCAGCCAGAGTAAAAGCATATTCGGTTTTACTCTGGCTGATCTCATTCAGGGTATGAAATTTAATTTACCTCCTGAT
>CAYNIG010000316.1:0-5898 GCA_964396995.1 uncultured Saprospiraceae bacterium
TAATTGGTCAAATCCGTCTACACCATCTTCTATACTAATCCAGCCATGGAATCCTACCCGTTTTAATTCAGTAAATAAAGCATCGTAATCATTTAATCCTTTTCCAATTTCACCGTGTCGTAAAATCTGGGCATACCCTTGACTGCCATCCTCCATTTTTCTTAAATCTTCAATGGTGCCCGATGCCAGATACCGATCTGAGGCATGCATTGTAATCACCCTGTCTGCTATTTCATATAACAATCTTAATGGATCATCCCCGGCCAGAAAAGCATTACTTGGATCGAAATTTACACCGAAATGCGGATGATTTATTGCATTTACAATAGCGCAGAAGATATCCATTTTCTGTGCAAATTCAGGATATAACCAAAAATCATCTTTGTAATGATTTTCAATATTCAACTTTATTCCCAGTGGCTGAGCATAAGTCAAACATTCAGAAATACATTCAACGGTATATTGTATTCCCTTCTCAATGGTTAGTCCGGGTCTTCGTTGACCACTCAATACTCTGCAATATTCCCCTCCCAGGGCATGGATCATATCAATCCATGATTTTTGCTTTTTTATTTCAGTCTTTCGATATGCCGGATCAGGATGGGTGAAATCAGGAGAACAACATAACATTGGAATTTTCATTCCATGGGATTCTACCTTCTTACGTAATGGTGACCAGTTTTTCTCATCCTGCATTTCAATAAAACCGGCATACCATTCTAATCCATCCACTTGCAGAGAAGACGCCAGATTTATCCAATTGTGAAGAGTCATGGTTCCATCCTTGCAAAGTGCTTGCATATAGGCTTTGGGAAACACAGCAAGTGATGGTTTGTTCATTAGAAAAAAAATTTAAAGTAATTATTTGGATAGTGTAGAATAGTCTTTAGGAGGATTCCGTCCGATAAAAGGGTGTTGTTCTAAATCGATTACCTGGCCGCTTATGGGTCCGGATGCCTCTTCCAGAAAATATACAATTGCATTTGCAATCTCTTCTGGTTTTAATATTCTGCCGGCAGGTGCAAATACGCTGGGTAGACTTGTGTACCAATCATCAGCCAAGCCCTGATTTTTTTTTCTTTCAATTTCAGTTTCAGTAAGTACCCATCCCGGATTTATCTGATTGACTCTGATGCCGAATTCTCTGAATAAGGTATCGCCGAGATTTCGGGTCAAGGTCATGAGAGCCCCTTTGGATATGCTGTAGGGTAAAAGATTAGGTTCACCACTGTATGCATTTACAGATCCAATGTTGATAACTGTTCCTTTTGATTCTATCAGATAGGGGAGTGCTGCCTTGATCAGGGAAAAGGGTATGACCGTATTGACCTCCAATACTTCTCTAAGCAAGGTTGCATCGGTAGTTTGGATATTGGATGATACCTGCCTGGCTGCATTATTTATCAATGCATCTATTTTGCCAAATCGCTTAATGGCAAAATCGATGATGTGATCAGCAACTTTTTCATTGGCCAGGTCTTCAATATAATAAGCAGCTTTTTTATTGGATAATCGTTCTACCAGTTCTTTGGCCCATTCTTCTTCCAAACCATGTATCACTACCATTGCTCCTTCCTGAACACATCTGATTGCGGTTGCTTTACCTATGCCGGTGGTGCTTCCCGTTATGATGATTACTTTATCTTTTAGCCGCATGCCTAATGGTTTATATTGGTTTTAATACACTTTTAATTATTTCCCGGCTATGCATTTTTTCGAATGCGGTATGCCATTCATTTACTGGCCATACGCCCCCAATAATGGGCTTTACATTTAATTTACCGGAAGCCAACAGGCCGATGACTCTTTCCCATATCGGCCAATTATGACTAAAGCTTCCCTGTAGAGTTACATTTTTTTGAATCACAGGATCAAGGGAAAAGTTTTGAGGTGTAGGGCCCCAGCCTACTTTAGTAATTTGTCCTTTAGGTCTTACCAGTTGCAACGCTATTTTTAGTGTTTCGCTTACTCCAGCAGCATCGATGATAATATCTGCTCCCATGCCATCCCGTTCATTGGCCCAATTAGTTGCGTCTCCGACAAGAGTGTCAATTCCATATGATTTATAAGCAACTGCAAGCCGAGTTGCATCGGACTCCAATCCGATGATGGCTACTTCAGCTCCACCTAATTTTGCAATGGCGGCGCATAATATTCCAATAGTTCCGGGACCTATTACGATCACCCTATCCCCGGGTTTGATTCGGGAATTTTCTACCACTGCATTATAAGCTACACAACAGGGCTCTGTAAGACAAGCTTGCTCAAAAGATAAATTATCGGGTACTGCATGCAGGCATCTGGCAGGAACTTTAACATACCGGGTCATTGCTCCATCAACACCATATCCAAATCCTTTGCGGTTGGGATCAAGATTATAATATCCTTGTTTACTCATTGGGTTATTTAAGTCGATAATGGCTGCAGTTTCACTCACTACCCGATCACCTTCTTTCCAGTTTTGCACCTCTTTACCTGTTTCAATTATATGTCCTCCGAATTCATGCCCCAACACAATAGGATAATTTACAGGCCAGGAGTGATCAGATGTCCACTGGTGTAAATCTGAGCCGCAGACTCCTATATTCTCGACAGCAAGAAGTACATCTGTGGATTCGATTTTTGGTTTATCCACCTCTCTGATCTCTACTGATCCGGGAATGGATGAATAATTTACTACAGCTGCCGATTTCATATTATTCTCAATTTAAGATTTGCACATAATAATAAGAATAAATAAAATTAGTTAAAAATTTGATGACTACCGTGAGTGATGATGGACTAATTGCTGGTTGAGTGGAACCTTATTTGAGAGGGTCGTTATAGGGTGCCCATATGCGGCTGGGTCAGGAGTTGTGAAATCCAATTATTTATGGGCCATTTTTTTCTTATGCATAGAAATTGTATATTCATTATAAATAAAAGCGAAATGAAAACTAATTTTTGCCTGATCATAATATTTAAAATATTTCTAATACATGGGCTCTCATCTCAGGCATATGAAGGCGGCAATTCTGTTACTGGCAAATTTCTTTGGCCGGAAGGCAAAAAAATGGCTATAAGTTTGACTTTTGACGATGCCAGGCTTTCGCAACCCGATCTGGGGATACCATTATTAAATAAATATAATGTAAAGGCAACTTTTTATGTGATACCTTCAAATGTATTATTGAGAGTGGATGGCTGGAAGATGGCGGTAAGAACAGGGCATGAGATCGGTAATCATTCTTATACCCACCCATGCACTGGAAATTTTACTTGGTCCAGAAATAATGCTTTGGAAAATTATACTGCAGATCAGATGAATCTACAACTGGACTCTGCCAACACTTTTGTAAGAAATCTGCTTGGAGTCCATCCTGTATCATTTGCTTACCCTTGTGGACAAACATTTGTAGGCAGAGGAGTAGAAACTAAAAGTTATATTCCCGTGATTGCGTCTAAATTTAAATCGGGTAGGGGATGGCTGGATGAAGGTCCAAATGATCCTGCTTTTTGCGATTTGGCTCAGTTGACCGGAATGGAAATGGATAATAAGCCTTTTGAGAATATAAAACAAATTATCGAATCAGCGAAAGCCAACGGTAGCTGGCTCCTATTGGCCGGTCATGAGATGAATCGGGAGGGATCCCAAACTACATTATTGGAGACCATCGAGGCAATTTGTAAATATGTAAAGGATCCTGCTAATGGGGTTTGGATAGGGACCGTGAATGAAATTGCAGAATATATTTCCAATAAGCGGAAGTGAACATTAACATTCAATTTTTTTATACCTGCAATTAAAAAATTTATTAATTGATTGATTTTCCCGGGTTTTCGGGGAATGGTGCTCGTAGGATTAGCAGGCTATTCGATCGTCTATTATATAAAATCTGAAACCTTCTGAAAAGTCATTTAAAAACAAGTGCCTTGGTCACCAGCGGAATTTTTCCAGGACTGTTTTGAGGTCACTGCTATTGGTAATGTTTTCAAATAAAATTGGGTTTGTGTTGATAGTTTGCCCATCTGATGCCTCTCCTGTAATTTTACAATTATCATCCTTGAAAAAGAATGAATCAGGGAAATATAATCCAGGTACAAAAATTCCCTGAATGGCAATTATTTCGCCGGCTATTAATTTTACCTGAGTGTCACTTACCGAAGAGGTTTGAAGATCCCATTCATATAAAACGGGATTGATATTTGGACCAAATGCACGTGCTTTCCCCTTTTTATCTTTTAAATTCAGTAAGACCTGAGTAGTAGAAACCTTTGCCAATATATACATTTGCTGGCCTGAAAGCAGTTCATCTAAAATAGTTTTGTTGGCACATTTGACCGGAATTTTTTTTTCCGGATCTTCAGACTTGGAGCAAGCCAAAGTCAAAAAGAATACGATTGCTATGAAAAAATGTTTTTTTAATGGTATCATGTTGTCGTGGTTAGTATGTAAAATTTATACAGCAGGAATAGAGGTTGGTTTTATATTCAAAAAATGCATCCAATGAACACAAATATATTTAAAAACAATCGAAATCCTGGCGCCATTTTTATATCCGAAGACAGAAAACAAGATATATCACCTTGTAAAATAAAAATCAGATTTGGACAATGGCCCTTCAAATCTTTTCCAAAGTTGATGGACTTTTACAATAATATATGATAAACTACCAATACTTATTTGCTACTGAAAAATGGAGTTGGGAGCTTAGACTTTAATGCAGTTTTAAATTTAAGAAAAATATCCTTTGTTCAAAGGCCAAATACCAAATAGTGAATTTGAACTGGGTATCTTAAAGTGAATGGAGGAATTGCTCTGCCTTATTTAAATGATTATTCTGTTTTAGTTGAGGCATTTTATCAAAAGTTTTTATCAACATGCCTAATCTTGGATTTTGTAAAAAAAAGTCTCTGTGTACATGCATAAACCTCCAGAATAATCCATCCCAAACAGTTTGCCAATCCCCTTTTTTATAATCACTCATTTTCATTAAATAATTACTACCGCTTATATAAGGTTTGGTAGCCATCAGACCGCCATCCGCAAACTGGCTCATGCCATAGACATTAGGCACCATCACCCAATCATACGCATCTATGAACAACTCCATAAACCAACGGTAAACTTCATCGGGGTCAAATTCACATAACAACATAAAATTTCCCAAAACCATTAAACGTTCAATATGATGACAATATCCTGTTTCCAATACTTTTTGAATAGTGATGTCAATCGGCTCTATTCCTGTGGTTCCATTCCAGAATGAGGGGGGTATTTTTCGTGTAAAGCCCCAATAGTTTTTTATTCGCTGGTCTCTACCTTTCAATTCATATACCGCCCTTATAAATTCCCTCCAACCTAAGATTTGACGAATAAAACCCTCTACGGAATTTAATGGTATTTGCTGAACCTCTGCATAGGTCAAAGCCTCATCAATAACAAATTGGGGAGTTAATAATCCTACATTCAGCATCGGTGTCAAAACACTATGGTGAAGAACGTTTTCCTTTGAAAGGATAGCATCCTCGAAATCCCCAAATTCTGAAAATCTTGATTTTAAAAAAGTATGTAACCAATTTTTGCTTTCGGTAAAAGTAGTTGGGTAAATAAAATCAAAATTCAGTTTGCCATAGTTAGTATAAAATATTTTTTCAGTATATGTTGCTGCTTCGGAATAAAATGAATTTACTTTTAATAAATCCACTGTAGGTGGAATTTTCCCTTTTGGGTATTTTAGGCGATTCTCTGAATCAAATGTCCATTTTCCACCTTTTGGATTTAGATTCTTTTCTACAAAAATATTTCTTCGAATACGCTGATATTTATAAAAGTCAGTTTGAAACATTCTTTTTTTATCAGAAAAATAGGCAGTAATCTCTTGTGTGGAATTAAGAAATAACTGAGTGGGATTTTTA
>CAYNIG010000317.1:0-5897 GCA_964396995.1 uncultured Saprospiraceae bacterium
CGATCCTTTTATTTAAATTCAGTGATTTATCATTGCACGCTTGAAATGCATTATTGATTGTATTTAGCAATACTCTTCCAATATCCTGCGATACTACATTCACCAGCGGAAGATTTGGATCGAGATCTAATTTATAATCGCAATTAAACTTGGAATCTTTTGCTCTTAAGCCGTGATATGATAATCGTACAAATTCATCGCACAGTTTATTTATATCTGTTGGTTCTTTTACTCCAGTTGATTTGCGGCTGTGCTCAAGCATGCCTTTGACAATATTACTGGCTCGCTGGCCGTGTTGGTTTATTTTTTCGGAGTTTTCTTTTAAATCTTTTGCAATATCCAATGCCGATTTAATTTTTAAAAGTACTTCTTGTTTATTGTCTTTGGCCAATTGCTCATTGCCAATTGCCAATTCTTCATTTAGTTCTGTTACTAATTCCTTATTTAATTCACTAAAATTATTTACGAAATTTAATGGGTTCTGTATTTCATGAGCAATGCCAGCAGTAAGTTCTCCTAACGAAGCCATTTTTTCTGATTGTATTAATTGAGCTTGGGTAGACCTCAGATTTTCCAGCGATTGATTTAATTGTATGGTTCTTTGATTTACTTTTTCTTCCAGGATCTGTTTCTCTTTTATTAAATGCCGCTCCCTCCATTTTATTATAATTCGCAACGCCATTAAAAAAAATAGAATATATGCCGTATAAGCCCACCAGCTGCGAAACCAGGGTGGTATCACCTTAAAGGAGTAAGCAATCGGATTACACCAAACCCCATTAGGACCAATTGCTTTTACCTTAAAGGTATAAGTGCCTTCTCTGATGTTACCAAAGCTGGCGTTTGATCGGTTGGTCGCCTGACTCCAGTCTTTGTCATACCCTTCCAGTTTATATTGATAGTTTACCAAAAATGGCTTACCTGTCTCAATGGCAGCAAATTCAAAAGAAATTTGGTTATGTTCATACGGCAGCACTAAATTTAATGGCACATGATAAAATCGGGTCATTCCATCAAACCGAATGCCTCCAAAACGGTGCCGCATATTAACTCTTTCAGCTATAGTAAGCGCCCTTCCAAAAAGACCTACCTCTTCTGATAGGTATGCGGGAGTAGTGATGGTGTCCAACTCAACAGACTTTTCACTTAAATTGTACCAGGAAATATTTTCATCACTTACTTTTATAGATTGTATAACCAGATTTGGAGCTTTTATATTTTCTTCCAACGCGGTATAGTCAAAGCGAACCAAAGCTGTTTTTTCACTACCCGTTCCCACCCAAATGAGGCCATTACTGTTTAAAAACATACCATTTTGACCTACGTTTACATCTTTTATCGGATAGCCAGTTTTGGTGTTGTATGTTTCAACATTGATAAGTTTTTTAAAATCTTCGGAAATATTAAATAGGGATAATCCTACGTTAGTGCCAACGGCTATTTGGCCATTCGGTAATTGAATAACTTGTGTTACAGAATTGTGAGGTAAGCCATCCGCTATCGTAAAACTATTAAATATTTTTCCCGAAATGATAGCTTTGTTATTGACACTTTTTTCATTCAACGTATTCACTCGCTGCCTGCTCATAAAACTTAATCCTTCTGAAGTGCCGAACCAAAGGTTTCCGGTTTTATCCTCCATGATGCTATATACTACATTATTTGCCAGCCCCTGAGCCGTAGTAAAACTGGTAAAAGATCTGCCGTCATAACGACTTATCCCACTGCCCCGGGTCCCGAACCAAAGGGTTCCGGTTTTGTCCTTTAAAACACACCTAACGTTATTACTTGCCAGCCCTTGTTCTGAAGTAAAACTGGTAAAAGATTTTCCATCATAACGACTCACACCACCATCATTTGTGCCAAACCAAAGATTTCCGAATAAATCTTCGGTAATACAATTAACTGAATTTTTTGCCAGCCCCTGAGTAGTGGTAAAATTGGTAAAGGATTTTCCGTCATAACGGCTTACTCCACCACCATTAGTTCCAAACCATAGATGGCCGGTTTTATCCTCGTAAATGCTCAAAACAATATTATTTGCCAGCCCCTGAGTAGTGGTAAAATTGGTAAAGGATTTTCTGTCATAACGACTGACTCCACCGCCATTAGTACCAAACCATAGATTACCAGTTTTATCTTCATTGACGCACCATACAATATTATTTGCCAATCCCTGATCAGTGGTGAAACTAGTAAAAGATTTTCCCTCATAACGGCTTACTCCACCTCCAATGGTCCCAAACCAAAGGTTTCCTGTTAAATCTTCAGTGATGCAATTGACATAGTTATTCGCCAAACCTTGAGCCGTGGTAAAGCTGGTAAAAGATTCGCCATCATAACGACTCACTCCGCCGCCATAAGTGCCAAACCAAAGGTTTCCAGCTTTATCCTGGGTGATACTGGCAATAAGGTTATTTGCCAGTCCCTGAGCTGTGGTGAAACTCATAAAAGATTTTCCGTCATATCGACTGACACCTCCACCATTAGTGCCAAACCAGAGATGGCCAGCTTTGTCCTTGTTTATGCACCATACTACATTATTTGTCAGCCCTTGAGTGGTGGTAAAACTGGTGAAGGATTTCCCGTCATACCGGCTCACTCCATTGCCATTGGTACCAAACCATAGATTACCTGCATTATCCTCGTTGATGCACCATACAATATTATTTGCCAATCCCTGCGAGGTGGTAAAACTGGTAAAGGATTTGCCATCAAAGCGACTCACCCCACCACCATAAGTGCCGAACCAAAGATTTCCGCTTTTATCCTCCATGATACTATAAACTACATTATTTGCCAACCCTTGATCGGTGGTAAAGCTGGTAAAAGATTCGCCATCATAACGACTCACACCACCACTATAAGTGCCGAACCAAAGGTTTCCGCTTTTATCCTCAGTGATGCTAATAACGTTATTATTTGCCAGCCCATGAGCGATGGTAAAACTGGTAAAAGATTTCCCGTCATATCGGCTCACTCCACCCCCATTGGAGCCGAACCAAAGATTTCCGCTTTTATCTTTTACAGAACATGTTATACCATCCAGAGCCAAACCGTTATCGGTTGTAAAATTGGTGAAGTTTGATTTACCTCCATCGCCCAAAATAAATGGCTTTCCCTTGTCGTCCAGAATTGGTTCGCCTTTTTCATTTTGTAAAACAGGAAGCATTTTAGTGATGCTGCTGTTTTTGGAAACTACCTTTCTTACAGGTTTAGGCATTTTCTCAAGTAAAAAGGTTTTGGGTTGCAGGCTTTCGGGCAGCTCGGCTAACACCGTAACTTGAAATGGTACAAGAGAATCTCCCTGACTTACTGTCTCACCAGGCTTATTTTCTTTGTTGCTGCTGCAAGCACTTGCAAGTACTACCAGGATGCTGAGGAAAAAAGGAAGGGATTTCATAAATTATGCTTTTTATATTGGCAATTTTATTTGAGACTCCATCCCTACACTTTCCGCACGCACCTCTTCTTGAGTCCCGTCAGGATGACCGCTCTGAGAGCTATAGTTAGATTTTACTTCAATAATGCCGCCGTGTGCCTTAATGATATCATACGCCAATCCCAATCCCGTGCTTTGGCCTCGAGCTATATCCATCATAGACTGCACTATTTTATTCATGTTTATTGTTTTTTATTAATAAAATTATTCCATGGTTCTATCACTATTCCATTGGTTCTGTGTTGTGTTTGATTTCCTCCATACACCAATATTTTTTCTAAATGATCTGTACCCAATGCAGCAAAGTACTGGAGTCCTTTAAAAAAATCAGTATTGATAGTTTCGCCAGATTTAAGTTCAATGGCTTGTAATTTACCTTCATACTCAGAGATTATATCTACTTCATTACCGGTTTTATCCCGCCAATAAAATAGTTCGTCCTTTTCACCTGCATTAAATCTTTTTTTGAGTAATTCACCTAGTATAAGGTTTTCAAACAAGGGCCCTTTGGCTGCATGAATAGCAATTTGGTCACTGCTTTTAATACCTAAAAGCGAACAGGCTACCCCTGTATCATAAAAATATAATTTTGGTGTTTTGGTGATCCTCTTATTGTAATTCTTGTAATAAGGTTTCAATAAGTAAATGATGTAACTACTCTGTAAGATACCCAACCAGGAATTCACCGTTTTTTGGTCAATACCACAATCATTGGCCAGCGAAGTCATATTCAATATTTGGCCTGTTCGTCCGGCACAGAGTCGTAATAGTTTGGTAAATTGTCCCAGGTTATTAATGTTTTTGAGTTGCCTTACATCACGCTCTATATATGTGCTGATATAATTTGGATACCAATCGGTCGGGTTTATTTTTTCTGCCATCACTTCAGGATAGCCGCCATGGAAGATGTGAAATGCATAATTCGATTTAAAGGAATTACTCGCTTTTAATTCTTCCAATGATAATGGTAAGAGTTGTAGATAAGCTATGCGTCCAGAAAGCGTTTGAGCAATATTTTGGTGTATTAAAAAATGATTTGAACCGGTCAATATAAACAAGCCCTTCTTTTTTGTTTCATCGAGTATTTGTTGTAAATAAGAAAACAAATGCGGTGCTTTCTGAATCTCATCCAGTATGGCACCTTTTTCACGGTACATTGATAAAAACCCCCTGGGATCAGTGATTGAAAACTCCAGTGTATCGGGATTTTCTAATGATACATAGGGCTTATCCGGAAAAACAGTTTTACACAGTGTAGTTTTTCCACTTTGTCTTGGCCCTACCACGGCGACACTTCGAAAAGTCTTTGCCAGTTTCACCAATCGTTTTATAGCTATTCTTTCTATCATAAACGACTATTTCATATTTGGACAAATATAGAATCAAATTCCGTATTTGTCCAATTCTTTTGGGTTTTATTTTTGTATTGACACCGGCAATACAATAGTAAAAGCGGTACCTGCTTTTTCATTAAATTCTTCCTTCAACTCTTCCCCGGGCGGGCAATTAAATATATTTACTAATTACGTTCCGCCGTGCGCCATCACTATATCTTACACCTGACTCAGTCCCAGTTCAGTTCCTTGTCCCGTAAGCTCGGTAGTAAAAAATGCTTGCCCATACTGGATCGGACGAGGTTGTCCCGTAGGGATCCCTTCGGGGAAACTTGCCAGCCGGAGGCTAGATTTTGTCAAATAAGTCATAGAATGGGTATTTGAATGATAAATTCGGTACCTACATTTTCATTGCTTGTTACTTTGATCTCTCCTCCGTGTGCCTTTATAATATCATAACTCAAACTCAATCCCAGTCCCGTTCCTTGTCCTGTGGGCTTAGTAGTAAAAAATGGTTGGAAGATTTTGTCTTTGATAGAATCAGAAATGCCGGAGCCGTTGTCGGTGATGATGATCTCTATTTTATCGGATATGTATTTAGTATTAACTATGACGAGTGGGGAATAATTCGCGTTATTGCCCCTGGCCCCTGAATTGGAAACCAATTCCGGGGAACGAAGTGTCTGGTCAGCATCACTTTGACTCTTAGTATGCTCGATCCTTTTATTTAAATTCAGTGATTTATCATTGCACGCTTGAAATGCATTATTGATTATATTTAGCAATACTCTGCCAATATCCTGCGATACCACATTTACCAATGGAAGATTAGGATCAAGTTCCAATTTATAATCACAATTAAAGTCCTTATCCTTTGCGCGAAGGCCATGATAAGACAGTCTTACAAATTCATCGCATAGTTTGTTTATATCCGTCGGTTCTTTTACACCGGATGATTTACGGCTATGCTCGAGCATGCCTTTTACTATGCTTTCGGCACGTTTGCCATGGTGATTTATTTTTTCAGAGTTTTCAATTACATCATTTGCAATTGCTTTTACTTCTATTAAATTTCCTCTTTCAATCTCTTCATTCATTTCTCCAAGCAATTCTTTATTCAC
>CAYNIG010000318.1:0-5866 GCA_964396995.1 uncultured Saprospiraceae bacterium
AGTAAAAAAGTTTTAAAAAAAAGTGCGGATAGAGGGACTCGAACCCCCATGCCTCACGGCACCAGATCCTAAGTCTGGCGCGTCTACCAATTTCGCCATACCCGCATCTCTTTTTTGGGAGTGCAAATATAGGCTAATGTGGGCTAAATGAGAGGATTTTTTTGGTTTTTGACGCCGGTGGTATTGAGAAGCTGGGTAAACTATGTTTTGTGCCTAATTAATCAAACGATCATTTTACCCGGGAGGAGTTTATAATTCAGTAAGAATAATAGGAGACCTTTTCGAACTGAAACGTGGAAAGTCAAATTCCATTGGCAACATTTTACCTAAATACAATTTAATTCACCTTCCAAGCAGGTAAATTATCCAATACCAGCACCCAATCATTGTCGTCCGGTGTCACCAAGCCAAAGTTGGTTTCGTTGCCACCTACATGGCCAATTTTCAAATAGGTACCTTTTCGGGGATTGTACCAATGCATACGCATGGTAACCCCGCTTAACTCTTTGATATTCATATATATTGTCCGTCCACCAGGAATATACATTATGTACAGATTACCATCAAGCGATTTGGCTGCACATACATAGTCAATGCTTCCATTGACTCCCCGACCCTCAATAGTCACTTCTGAAGTAGTATCCGGTATTAAATCATACCATGGAATGGAGCCAAAAAAGGCAAAACAATGACTTACATATTGCATTCCGGGAGTATTCATCAGCGGTTTCCACTTTTTCATCCAATAAGCCTGATTGTCCGGTGTACCTGAGCTAAAAGATGTGCCGGCACATCCACTCAACAAACCATCCCACATTTTTCGCCTGATCCAGAGCGGATTTTCATTATCGGCATAGTGTGGCACATCGTGTTCATAACTTTGATCAAGCTGGATGATCATTTTACCTTTTTGATATTGATTTATTTCTGACCGGTATTGAGGATTATCTTTTCCCAGGCTAATTTCTTTCCAAACATAAAATCCGTCTATATCGATGTATTTTTTATACGATTCATTCTCGGTACTCCAACCACCAGAAAAATGTCCAGTCCATAAATGAGTTTGATCGTAGGTTTTTATTCCTTCTATGAGATTATTCATAAAGGGAGCATCTATACCTTTGGCGTCATTATCCCCGCCAATTATCCACAGTAAATTAGGAGAGTCTTTGTATCTGTTGCCCAGAAATTCTCCATATTTCCTCATCTTTTCCGGGCTATTATTTTCGCTTCTTACTTCATCCCACCATCCCTGTCCGGGTGCTGTAAAATACCCAAAATAACATGGTACCAGCATTACTAAAAATCCCTTGCGTAAAGCCATAGACATAAACCAGTCTACATGCCGGAAATATTTTTCATTTGGAGTATTAAAATCCCATTGGACATTAAAAGGGGGGATGCCTTGCCAAAAGGGTGGATTACCACCCATCTGATCAGTTGCATTGCTGATTACACTTACCATAAGACTATTAAAGCCCTTTTTTTTGAGGCTATCCATCATGGCCATGGCGTCTGCCTCGGAGAGGGCTTGTATCATACCCCATGCGGAAAACTCTTTTATGAGAAATGGAATGTTTTTTTGGTCAACCAGATGCCGTTTGTTTTCGCTTAGTTTTAATGGGAAGTAGGTTTTTACCTGACTATGACTGTTGAAATTTAAAGCAGTCAGCATCAAAAGAAATAGGTTCTTCAATATATCTGATTAAGTACTCGTGAAATTATCAAAAATAAACTCCTGCGCCAAAAGAAATCATTCTTTCCTTACTCTTGTCCTGCAAACCGGAAGGTCCTTTCACAGAATAGATCCTCGAAAATCCATGGTCATAACTTAACTGAACTGTAAGAAAAAATACACGCAGCGTGGCTCCAACGATGAATGCACCGCGCAGGTCATTAAAATCTTCGTCTATCAGTTGACTGTTTTCATCTATCCCCAAAAGAAAGGTAGCGGCCAGACCTCCGTGCAGGTTTAAATCCAGCAAATCCGATTTAATCACATGTCCGCCCAATTGAAAAGGAAGCTTCAAAGATTTGATATCCAGGTATTCTGCAAATGGATTGCTGAGATCAAATTTCTGAGGTAAGAGACTGGTCTTTTGGAAAGACATTCCCGGAATGATAAGTGAATTACCATCCGGGATCACTACCTCAAATCCAAATGAATATCCCTGATGCCGTGGACCCATACCCGGCCATTGTTCGTCACTGTATGCCGACTGAAATAAATTTGCTTTAAAATTTATATCCTGACTGTATGAAAAATCATGTAATAAACATACCAGCCAAACTAACCACACTACACGCATACTCCGTAAATGTATAAAAATTGGATTAATTTTACCGATTCAATATAGTTCAAACGAATGTATCCAGACCTTTCATATATAATACACGGATTATTTGGCACAGCACCGGATGGGGCCACCTCGATAGTAAAAACATTTGGGCTTTTTCTTACTTTATCATTCCTGGCCAGTGCGTATCTTCTTTATTTAGAATTTAAAAGAAAAGAACAACAAGGATTACTCAGTCCCAGAAAAATAATCATTGATCCTAAGGCCAATGCAGGTATACAAGATATAGCCATCAATGCTTTGTTTGGATTTATAATTGGATTTAAATTGGTATATGCATATCAGCATTTCGATGAAATGAAAGGGGATGCGGTGGCCGTATTACTTTCTGCCAAAGGGAATATTCTGGGAGGCATCGTGGGGGCAATAGTGTTTGCCGCTCTAAAATATTGGGATTACCTCAAGGCTAAGAAGAGTACTGAAGGGCCAAGGGAAGTTCTGCTTTATCCTCATCAGCAAGTCCCCGATATCACTGTAGTGGCTGCTATATCCGGCATATTAGGTGCTAAAATATTTGCTTTATTTGAAGGCAATCAATCCTGGGCTTCATTTGTAAAAGATCCGGTAAAAGCTTTTTTTTCCGGCAGCGGCCTGGCGATATACGGTGGATTGATAGTGGCATTTATTACGGTATATTATTATGTAAAGAAAAAAGGAATTAAACCAATACATGTAATGGATGCCGTGGCACCTGCTCTGATAGTAGGCTATGCGGTAGGCAGACTGGGCTGTCAGTTTTCAGGTGATGGTGACTGGGGTATTGTAAATAATCTTCCCAAACCCTCTTGGTTTTTCTTACCTGACAGCTGGTGGGCGTATGATTATCCTCATAATGTATTGAATGATGGGATTGCAATTGATGGTTGCAGCTTTAAACACTGTATGAAATTAACAGAGCCGGTATACCCCACCCCACTTTGGGAATCCATTCTTGGATTTATCATCCTGGGAATTCTTTGGTTTTTACGCAAGAGAATCACGATTCCGGGTATGCTGTTTTTCATTTATTGTATTCTCAATGGTACTGAAAGGTATTTTATAGAAAAGATCAGGGTAAATGAAAAGATTACTGCCATGGGCATGTCGTTTACTCAGGCAGAGCTGATAGCAGTATTGGTATTTCTGGCCGGAGTAATGGGTTGTTTTATTTTGTGGAGAAAGAATAAGAACAAAGAAATATAAATAAGCTGCCTTACTTTTCGCCAGGTCTGTATCTTTTTTTCACCTGTTTTTCCACATCCTCTTTATAAAACAATACCTCTTTAAAGTTGCCGTCTGCATACATCCTCGCCTGGTCCCAAAAATGCGGACTTTCAGGATCACCGCTATTGCCACCTGCTAATAATGATTTTGCTTTTATTCGGGTTCCAAACTCCACCACACATATAAAACTATTACCACTCACGCCATAGCGGTTTTTGGTGCCTTCAAACCTCCGGCTATTATAAGATGGAAGCATTCCCCATGATGCAGAAGCAAAAGGTATTGCTATACTGGATTTCTGATCATCTGGCTTTTGAATCAAATCTCCACTTAATCGTTGCATTCTATTTATTTTACCCCATGGCATCTTCCAGGTGCCATAGGTGTCAAACAAATACGAAATGGATTCAGAAAGAGGCTTCAGTAAATCAGCCTGGCTTGCTTTTTGAGCATATAATTTTACCCGGGTGACCTGATCATCTTCTCCCTCATCTATATAAACTTTACTGAGTACAGACTGGAGTTTTTCTGCCCATTCAATCGCCAACGTGGTAGCAATAGATCCGGTATCCACACGGTAATCCCAGGCTTTCAGGAGTTTTATGGGTTCCTCAAGATGGAGGTAGGCATTATCTCCCCCAAAGCTATATTCTTCATATGCTTTTGTCAATGCCGGAATTAAAATTTCAAAAGCCGAAAGTTTTCGATCATATCCCACTGAGATCAGGGATTCAAGATCCAGTTTGTTCTTTTGACTCAAAAGCCTTACGGCATTTACGCCTCTGAAATTTTCACCATCGGGAGCCATGTATTTAGGATAGCGGTTTTTATCAGGACTATTTGATCCTGCCGCAGTAAAAGGAGTGGAATTACAATTTTGCAACCAACCGTTTGCCGGGTCTATAGAGAAGACCGTCTCGTTTACACTGTGCACACCTTGCCATTCGTTTTTCGAAACAGAACCATCGACTGCTTTTGACCAATTTACAGAAGGATCTCTCCTGGGAATATAGTTACCATGCCAATAAGCAATGTGGCCATCTGCATCAGCATACACAGTATTATTCGATGTATTTCCTCTGAAGTCCATTACTTTTTTGTACTCTTTTAGATTCTGTGCTTTTATTCGGTTCCAGCATTGTTGTACACCATTCAGTGATCGATTATAAGATCGTACCGTGACCCAATGATCCTCCCGTATGCCCATTACCGGGCCACGGTGATTGGAATAGACTGGGAATGATTTTGAATTCATTCCATTAGGTGTAAAAAATCTGATCACGGTTTCTTTTTTAGTAAACGGTTTTAGTTTGCCGTCTAATTCGAAGTAATACTGGTCGTTTTTCCTGGTTACTTTCTCTTTATATACATCAGCCACATCCACATTACAACTGGTATGCATCCATCCGCATTTTTCATTGAAACCCTGGTATACAAAAAATTGTCCCCAGGTCACTGCCCCATAGGCATTCAAGCCTGATTCAGAGTTTATGTGTACTTCGGGTCTGAAATAAAAAGTCACATGTGGATTAATGTACAACATTGCATTGCCCGATGATGATTTCACCGGGCTTATGGCAATTCCATTTGATCCGGTTGGTTCTTTTATTTTATCTCTACTGCTGGTGAGATATTTACCTGTATAAAAATGTTGCAAATCAGCAGGCCCGATATCAGCTGTATTTATTGCTCCAATGCTGCCATCAGTCCATAGCATTTGATACCAGGGCTCAAACCGGGTGAGTAACTTTGGTTTTACTTCTTTGTGCGTGTGTAAATAATAATTAATGCCATCGGCAAACGCAATCAATAATTCTTTCAGCCATTTAGGGCTTTTATTGTAATCGCGGATAGCATCCGCACTATCGATGATCATCCGGATGTATAGGTCATTGTATATCTCTTTTTCTCCATTAATCTCTGCAAGGCGACCCAGCTTTTCGATATAATTGAGTTCGACTCTATTAAAATCATCTTCGCATTGAGCATACAGCAGTCCAAACACGGCATCAGCATCCGTTTTGCCATAAATATGCGGTACCCCGTAATGATCCCGTATAATCTCCACACGATGGGCCCTGGCCTGCCATCGTTGCAGGTCTGATTGTGCATGAATACAAAAGGCAGCAATAAAAAGATTAAAGGATAGTATTAATCGAATCATGGATAAATTTACCCAAATAATTTATAAAGAGGTAAAGGTCTTGAAATCGGTCAGTTTATAATTATTATTTAAGTTGATAGGGCAATATTGAAATAAGGTCAATATTAGGTCTGTAATCTTTACCTTAGCTCCATGAAAATGC
>CAYNIG010000319.1:0-5860 GCA_964396995.1 uncultured Saprospiraceae bacterium
CCGAAATCAATTAAAAGCTAGAAAGTAAAATCACCGTCAAGCAATGAAGTTAGCCAGGAAATCTGTGAGCGAGGTAAACTCGCCATCAAGAGTTTACCTCTTGAAATGTTAAGCAAGATCATGAGGACTCTGATGAGTGTTCTTACGATAAATATTGGAATGCTGACCTTTAGCGTCAGCATCAGACTCCGTCAGAGCAGCAGAAGAGGTCGGTCTGAAAGGAATGCCTTATTTCCTGTCTGGCGACTCTGAAGAGCGGCAAGCCTATCAGACTCCGTCAGAGACGAGCTTTCTTCGATTCTTTCTTTGGCAGCCTGTCCTGTAAAAATGAAATGATGACGGGAGACAAAGAAAGAATGGCAAATAAAAAAAAATATACTTAACCAGCAGACCCTAATACGCTTCTTTGTTCGCTTCAATGCCTCTGATAAGTATTCACGGATAATCCCTTGGGTCTTAACGTGGAAAGACTGTAGTCATCTTGTTATAGCGATTTTGGGTTTTCCATCTTGAAGGAGTGTAAAAAAGGCACCAAATAAATTGATCCTGTATATTTTGTATCAACAGAAAGGTCGAAAGCTGAACAGTAAGCTTTGTTTTGTAAAATCACAATGTAAAAAAGGCCTTTCATTTCTGAAAGGCCTTTTTTTAGTCCGTCATATTTAGTTTACCGTTTACGCGGTAAAATATAAATTTAGCTTTTAATGCACCAGTTTTGAACAATTCTCATACACGATACTATTTCCAATCAGTAAGATAATCGTTATTCAACGATTATCATTTTCTTGGTTGCAGAGAAGTCTTTCGTTTCGATAGTGTAGTACAATACACCTGCACCACTGATATCACTTCTGTTAACTTTGAATTGATTGTATCCTTTTACTCCATCCTGGTTGTACATCCTCACCAATTTGCCCGTTACATCGGTGATTCTCATGGTCACTGATCCTGCCTTAGCAAGTTCATAACCAATCACGGTAGTAGCTTTGAATGGATTTGGTGTATTTTGATGCAATGCATAGCCTGCAGCCGATTTCTTATTGCCTACTTCTAAAGCTACATTAAGAGCTTCGTTGTTTTGGTACGCTTCTGCCCTGGTATACTTGGAGTTGATCACTAAGGCCTCGCTTAAGGTAGTCGCTTTGATTGCTTTTACTTTGATGGAGAACAATACCTCGTTTGCTCCGGCGGTGATGCCTCTGCTTTCATTCCATGATGTGGTTACATATCCCTGACCTAATTTAGTTACTCCGAAATTGCTTTCGCTCACTTTCAATACTCCGCTGTGTACTGATTTCAGGTCTAAGCCTTTCATAGCTAAGGAGAACTGGTAGCCTTCGATTCCATTGAAGTTTTCAGATGTAAATTCGATTACGGCCTCTTCTCCTGCATTTAAGTATCGGTCTGCTGTTGTGAATTTCAAGATCTGAGCTCCTGATCTCGCCTCTGCCCCTAACAGGCTATGTGCTGCTGCTGTTGCATTCACATCACCTACTTTCACACCTACAAAATCTCTGTTCAACTCATCTTTTGACAGGCCGATGATATCCAGTTTTTCCGGAAAGCCCCACGGTGTAGCAATATTATTGAAGCTATATGATTTGGGTACAAATCTCCATGATGTATTGTTTGGTAGTTTGTCATATATAGTCAAAATCAATTTTCTCAATTCTACCAAGTCAACTACCGATATATCATTGCTTCGGTCTACATCTGCTGCTATCACTTTGTATGCACTATTTAGTGGTTCTATACCCTGTATGTGTTTCTGTAATAACACCAAATCTATTGTACTAATGCCATTGGACGGGTCGTCATCCCTTTTAGGAATAATGCTGTAATCTTTTTTCATATCCAAATTGGTAAATGCATACAATCCTTTAGCGTCCGTTTGATAGGATGGTGAAAGAGAATTGTTTGACTTCACTTCAAATAGTACATTTTCTACCGGTTCAGTAGTTTCCGTCATCACTTTACCTGCAATGGTGCCAGCTACTGCTGCTTTATCCTCGCAGGCATTGCCACTGCCATCTTGTATCAATAAATAGGTACGGCAAAAATCTTTATTGCCTGCTTTATCCGTTACATAAATGTCTACTGTGACTTGCTGTTCAATACCATTAACAATATCATCGCAGGTGAAGGTATCGGAACTCGCATTATTGCTTCCAAATGTGAAGGTAAGATCTGCTTTTTTAGTACAGTTATCATAGGATCCTGCATCCAGGTCTTTTGCCCATACTACTACTGATTTGGAAGTAGGCATGATCACAGTAGCTATACCGTTATAACAATAAGGAGTCGGTTTTTTGCAATCTTTCACTGTAATTAAACAGGAGGTTGTGTCTTCCTGGCCACAATTGTCTTCGGCTATAACGTACAGTTTATGTACACCCATGCTCAGGCCGTTTGGCACTTCGGATGATTTGAAATTAGTCTTCTTAGCACCACTCTTTACATTTATAGTACCATCGTTGTCCACATCCAATTCCCATCTGAATTCGATCAGGTTAGATGCTGTACAGTTATCGGTTGCCACAAATGGTTCGCTGGTATAACTCGGTACTGTACACATTGGGTCTGATTCAGCTCCATAACCTCCGTAACCGGTATTCACACATATAATAGTGTCTCTACAATTAGTTATTGCAGGAGCTGCGGTATCGATTACTTTGATAATCTGAGTATAAGTCATGTATCCATCACCATTGTCTTTCAGTTTTGTAAATACACATGGTCTGTCGGCACTGGCTATCCCTCTGTCATCCCATATAATATCCGGAAAGCGGAATTGTGCATTAGGATCGTATTTACACCAATCGATCAGCTTCCAGGTACGCACTATTTTATAGCATGCATCCGGAATGATGTCAAATCTAACATCATCGTATGTTACGCCTACCAATTCACATTCATCATCCCATATCATTGGCCTGCCGGTCGCATCAGGACTGGTACCTCCTGTAGCATCACAGTTGAGGGTAAGATCTTGTGGGAACATTACTTCGAAATCAGTCCTGTGATAGGTATAGATTTTCTGAGTACAGGAGATCGTTCCGGTACATTTGTCTTTAAATGTCCAGGTCCTGGATAACCAACCGTTTCCGCACTGATCTACATATTGTTTATCTTCTGTTGTAAAGTCTGCATCGATCCAACAATTATCCCATACTATGAATTTATTGGTCGTGGTTGCTGCTTTGGCTATCGGACCAGTCTGGCCCAAACTATGCAGTTCAGGACTCCAGAATGCTGATTTGGCATCAATTTTACCTGCTGCATCCCATTTATCCACACATAACCAGGAGTGGCAATAGACGGGGGCCCAGGTGGATTTTCCTCTGAATAATTGGGCTAAATTTTCTTCTACTTCTGCTTCTGATGATCCATTTGCTGAAGTCAATGCACCTCTGTAATCATTATCATCACATGGATTAGTAGGAGCACCATGCTCATCTTCATGACCAGTCACGGTTCCACATCCATACCATCCAAATTCTCTTCCGGTAGGATCTAAAATGTCATCCGTACCATCATTTTCTTTTACACATTCGATCTGATTGTATGGATTGCCATAGGAATCCCGGCAAGTATAATCTTCAATATTGTCGCCACCATTATTAGTATAGCTATCATCTCTACAGGTTCTGTGGGCATATTCATATCTCCTGTCTTTTCCGCCACCTCCGGCATTGTCACAATACCAATAAATATCCTCTGGCGTTTCGCATACCGGTAAGGTCTTGTCATCTAATACTACATTGATCATACACTCATTGTAAATGGACTGACATAAAGATGCCAAAAAGGGTACAAAGCCGCCGGCTGTATTGGCAGACTCAAAATCATCTTCACCCAGGTCATCGAAGAATTCTTCTATATTGTCAAAATTGACTTTGATCTTAAATTCCGGTACACATAAGGCTTCTAATCCATCTTCAAAAAAGTCGATGATTATCTGCAGATTTGGATTGCTCGGATCCAGCGGCAATAACGACGGGAAATATTGTTTTATGGCTACGGTGATCACGGAAAGTATCTTGAGGCCTATCAATTCTTCACAATCTTCTCTATCTTTTATTGAAGTTTTAAAGCTGTCTAATGCTTGTCTCGCTGTAAGGTCATAGATCCCTTCAAGTCCCTTCATTTCTTCCGGAGTTATGTCCCCAATATTTACAAACGGAGGTATGAGTCCATACATCTGAAGCGTATACCATTTGTGTTCACTAAACCTGGTTACATGTGCATCATACCGGTAGGTTTTACAGTTGTCAAATACCCTCAGCACTACCTGCTGGTTGCCGCATTCGGTGAGATCGATATAGTCTTTAAACAACCAGATACTCAGAAACTCGTTCACTACAAAATCATGAACCGTTTTCCTTTTGGAATAACCTTCCCAGCCACATACTTTTATGATATGATCTGTATACGCTGTTCTGTAATAGTCTACCGAGTCCATATCGGCTATGGCAAAATGTAATCTTTCACAACAATTGTCCCGGCTGCCATTATCCAGATCTTTTGCATATACCCTAGCCCAGCACGTTGCCGGATCCAAGGTAACCTGGGTAGTTTCATCGCAAACCGGGTTGGGTGGCGTGATATCCTGTATTAAAGCCAGGATCGGGAAATTGCAGGTATTCCAGCAGGCATCCCTGAAATTCATTCGTCCTATATGAATACCAACCGGTAAACTGATCGACTTGCCCTGTGCACCCACCGTTTCGTTCAAGGCTACCACTTTGCCAGGATGGGCAGGATCTTTGTATATAAATTGATACGATTGAGTTACCTCATTACAATCCCAGGTATTCATTTTATTGATAGTGAATTGGGCTACACAATCATGTGGTTTTACTGTCCTTAAATAGTACACGGTGTCTTTCAAGCCAGTGACTATAGAGGATAATGGACCCGGTGCAGTAGGTGCTCCGGAGATCACCACATTGGGTGCATCTTTATCTTCTACTACTATATACTGTACGCATATCTTTTCTTCTCCTGTACACCAGTCGGTAATACGCCACTGGCGACGAATTTTGAATCCGTTGCCACAGATTGGAAGTATCTCATCATTGTAATTTACTACCAGCTTGCAAAAGCCTCCCAACGGTTTATACATCAGGGTCTTGTCCGGTGATGGCTTACAATAATTCGGATTGGCTTCCTGGAAAACTTGAATTTCATCCAGGTTGTCATTTATATTATAAGTGGTAATGGTCTTATCCAGATCCAGGGCGCTGTCTTTTATCGCCGGCACCACCAGGCTGTCTTGATGTATTGCAAAACTGGCAGGGTTTATCCCACCCTGAAAAAAGGCGTTGGGCACCACCACATTATCCAATAATAGTTTTGTTCCGGAAATTCGACCATCTGTAACACCAAATTCTACCAATGGATCACCATGACCTTGTATATTCAATAATAATTCAGGGCTGGGGTAAAACGGACTGTTTTTATTATTGGAAAATTGATACAGATCGTAATTCTTTGCATTAAAAATTTGCAAAAATGGAATCGATGAGGTGTTTTTTAGAGAGTTTAACAATCTTGCACCATTCAATGCATACAATCTGCATGGTAAAGTCACCATAGTAGGGCAGCATACTGAATCCAATACATCTTTGCGTATGGTCAGCGTATCATTGCAATAACTGGCATTACCCCAGGCATCAGTGGCTATTATATGTCTGTATACCCTTCCCAGTACCGTAGCACTGTCGCATCCATAATCTTCCCAGGTCGTGGTCAACGTTACTTTACTCGATGCTCCACTGCAGGCATCTTCTGTTTCGTTGGTCACCTTATTTATATCGCCAACCTGGAAACAACTGATCGTCGCATTTTTACATGGTAC
>CAYNIG010000320.1:0-5853 GCA_964396995.1 uncultured Saprospiraceae bacterium
TACTTTCAAATTTTGGAAACTAGTGAAAAGTACTCATTATTGCAATGAACCTTAAAAAATGCTTCGTTAATATAATAGTTTCCTGTACCCAGTTTATTTTTTTGCAACATTTTATCCTCCCCTAACCTATTTAAATAATTTGGTGCTGTTAACCTGGAAACGCCCAGGTCATTCACAATAAATTCAATCTTTGTGTAAGGATGCTTAAATAAATTAATGTCCAAGCCATTATATGTACAGAATATTCAAAAAACTATACAAAAGATAGTCCGATTTGTATAGAAATCCGCAAAATCTATACATTTAATTTTAATCCTGAAAAGAATACCAATATAAATATGCACTGTAATTTCCTGATACCGGTAAGGTTTCTCTGACGAAGCCTTTGAAAACCAGGTTCTTTGAAAGCAGGGAAATAACCTATGTCAACAATTCTTTTGATTATGAATTATTTTGCTAAAAGTCCACAGACTATTCCTCCAATTAACCCAAGTCCTAGCACCGGTGCATGTCGCCTGGATATAATTGCATCCGGTAAACTTAAAACCAATCCAACCAGTCCGCCTTTAAGCCAATTGGGAATGGGCAATTCCATATTTAAGATGATAAAACCAATCGCAAATCTACTTATAAATGAAGCTGTCATTGCTCTGGTTTTGTCTTCAAATGACATAAAGAACATTGGGATAATAGATACTACCCCGAATAGGGTTCCGGCAATAAGTCCTTTGGTAATATTATTCATTTTATTATTTTTTAAGTTTGTAGGCTTCTTTGAGCCAGGTTATTAATTCTTTATCAATGTCTTTTGCTTTTGACAGTTTAATGGTGTGGTGATAGCGATTAGCCGAGGCTTGTTCTACTTTAGCTACTCTATCACTTACCAATTTGTGGTCTAAATGAATCTCAAGGTTTATATAGTCTTTTCGGGTATACACTCCGGCAAAACCAAATCTGTTCCCAAGATGAATACTTGTTTTTTTCGGTTCTATTTTCAATGGTCCGAATTTTTGAAGTTCGGCAATCAACCTGGTGTAAATCTCGGTGACGATTTGTTCTTTATCTTTTAAATGATCAAGTTCTGAATATTCCATTTTATTTTATAATAGGTTGGTATAAAAAGTCGTTTTGGGAGTTGCTGCCATCATCTATAAATTATCACGTATAAATATAAAATATTCTTGAATTTTCCGATCTCAAAAATTGTTCAACCCCGAACATTAGATATTTGAGTTTCAGATATTTCATCGGCCTTCGGCGGATTTTACACTTACTGCAAAATCCGGGTTTAACACAGAAATAAGAATCAAAACTTGTAATAAGCCGAACAATTTTAATCTTGCAATTTCAAATACATTATAAAATAGGACTTAAACTTGTATCAATTAGTTAAACTTGTATTTTTGCTAAAAGATTGAGGTATTTTATGAATTATCAAGCCTTTCGAGACCTTTACTGTTATTATTTACAGGAGAGTTTCAACAATTTAAATTTGAACCTCTAAAAAAATTTATCGGTGATAAACTCAAAATGAAAATTCCAAGTTTTGCGTAATTCCTATTAAAGTTATCTTTACTCTTCAAGCATTTTAAAATCAAGCCTTAACATGTTTCATAAATTAATTTTCTCGTATTTTATATTAGTTATTTTCAACCTATCAGGGGTGCAAGCACAGCACAGAATATCTACCACTATTAACAGTAACTGGCTTTTCTTTAAAGGCGACTCAACTCAAAAAACAACTACAAACAACTGGAAACCGGTCTCAATTCCACATACTTGGAATACTCAAGATGTATTAGACGACGAGCCTGGTTACTACCGAGGCGATGGCTGGTATAAAAAAAACCTTTTTATTCCTGCCGGTTGGAAAGATAAGGACATCTACCTCTATATTGAAGGTGCTGGTCAGTCGGCCGAGGTATTTGTCAATGGTAAAGAGATTGGTAAACATGCTGGCGGATACACATTTTTTTCGTTTCCCATTGGCTCAGCTCTCAAATTTGCTGCTGAGGGTAACGCTGCCAACGAAGTGGTAATAAAAGTAAACAACAGCCCTAATGAAAACTTGCCCCCTACCATGGGCGACTTCAATATCTTCGGTGGACTGTATCGAGATGTATATTTAAACGTATATGACAAAGTTCACTTCGATGCTGATAATCATGGAACTAATGGTATATTTATTACCACCCCTCTTGTAAGTGCCACACAAGCCACCGTACAGGTAAAAGGAGCATTAGTCAACCGGAGCAACACAGCCAGAAAATTAACAATCAGTCACCGAATTCTGATGCCCAATGGGGGCTTGCTGAATGAGCAGAAAGGCAGTTTTACAGTCGAAGCTGGTCAGAAAATTGACTTTGACCAAGCTATAAAAAACATTCGTGGCCATCGTCTATGGTCACCAGATGACCCCTACCTTTACAGGATTTCCTCTACTATCACCGACGAAAATACTGGACAAATATTGGATGAAGTAAGCAATCCGCTTGGTTTTCGCTGGTATCGCTTTGACCCCAATGATGGTTTTTTCCTGAATGGTAAGCCACTAAAATTGATAGGCACGAGCCGCCACCAGGATTATCCGGGCATGGGCAATGCCTTACCCGATGCAATGCACGTAAAGGATGTAGAACTGTTGAAGGATATGGGTGGAAACTTTTTGAGAGTGGCCCATTATCCTCAAGACCCAGCGGTTCTACAAACTTGTGACCGATTGGGCATTTTGGCTTCTGTAGAATCGCCAATCATGGGCTTTACCGACTCTGATGCCTATGCGGTCAATGCCAAACAGCAGCATCTTGAAGTAATTCGGCAGCACTACAATCACCCAAGTGTGATTATATGGTCATATATGAACGAGATGTTGCTTCGAGTACCATTCGCCAATGACTCTACCCGGCAACAAACTTATCTCAGGCATTTAGCTGAATTGGCCCAAGAATTGGAAAATATGACGAGAAAAGAAGATTCGGCTCGATATACGCTAATACCGAATCACAATGCTTGGGAGATCTACAACAAAGTTGGGCTAACGAAAATTCCTAAACTTGTTGGCTGGAATGTTTACTTCGGTTGGTATTATGGTAATTTTGATGACTTCGGTAAGTTTATGGACAAACACCATCGTGAACTTCCAGACAAACCTATTTTGATTACCGAATATGGAGCTGATGCAGATAATAGGGTACGTAGTACAAATCCTATTAAGTTTGACAAATCAGTTGAATATACAATGCAATACCATCAGGCTTCTTTGAAAGCTATACTTGACCGTCCTTTTGTAGCTGCAGGAATGGTTTGGAACTTAAATGAATTTAACACCTCTGTCCGTTCTGAAACCTTACCCAATATCAACCCTAAGGGAATTATGACCTACGACCGAAAGGAAAAAGACCCATATCGTTTTTACAAAGCTAACCTTATCAAAACGCCCTATATCCAAATAGGTGCAAAAGAATGGAATCGAAGGACTGGCGTTGTAGATTCAGAAAAGAGTCTTGTTAGTACCCATCAAGTAATTGTTTTTACGAATCAGCCTAGCATTACTTTAACACTCAATGGAAAAAAAATTGGTAGTGCTGTATCTAAACAAGGCGTTGCCCAGTTCAGCGTGCCGTTCAAGAATGGTTTGAATAGTTTGGTGGCAACAGCTTCGGTAAAAGGTGCTACAATTAGCGACCAAGCCGAGATTAACTTCTCTCTAATGGGTCAAAAATTAAACAATTCTCAACTACCTTTTTCAGAACTAAATGTTAGTCTTGGCGATTCAAGGATTTTCTTCGATGAAAAGACAGGGCAAAACTGGCTTCCAGAGAAAGCCTACCAGCCCGGTAGCTGGGGATATTTGGGTGGCAAGCAGTTTGCCATGGCCAATAATTCTCGGGTGAGTTTTGGCGGTAGTCGAAATATACTTGATACAGATTTAGACCCAATCTATCAAACTCAGCGTACTGGTATTGAGGGATTTATATTCGATGTACCTCCAGGCGATTATGAATTAACCCTCCACTTCGCCGAACTTATTTCTAAAAATACGAACAGTGGTGACATCGCATTCAATGTGGGTGCGCGTGGCGGGCCACGAGATGAATTCAAAGCCCGTAGTTTTGATGTTTTAGTAAATGAGAAAGTAGTGATTTCGGGTCTTAGTAACAGCGAAACTCTCCAGACCGACCAGGCAGTAGCAATCAAATACCCTGTTGGTGTTGCAGGTTCTGAAGGTATTAGGGTTACTTTCAAAGCTCGGGTAGGTGAGCCTGTTTTGAATGGAATTCAGCTACGGAAGTTACGTTAATCAGATGTAGTTGACCAAAATCCTAAATCGGAATAAAAAAATATATAGAAGGAAATTCTGTTTTGGTTTTTGACATATCGCTTTTTTATTACCACATACATAACCCAAACTATTTGGACGCTTTTGAAAAAGTGCCTTTTAGAATTCGCCCCCTTTAGAATGGTAGACTATTACTAACATATGTAGACCTCTCTGAGGTCAAAATATTTCAGTTGGTCTTTAGCTGTTGAGCATATACAAACTGAAAGCCACCTTTTGAAATACTTTTTTCCCTGATTTTCCCTGCAAAATCATACAAACCACCAAATATAAAAGCATGAATTTGTTGTAAAGCTTTGGTAGTACCCACTTCTATTTCGTTGATTAAATTGCTTTCAAAAAGAGAATACGCTTTCTTTTTACTTTGCCCGTCTATGCTGGTGTCACTATAAAGAAACCAATCCAAAAACTTGCTTGCTTTGTTGTTGGGAAAATTTTTAGATAGCTCAATCACCCCATCGCTATCCAACATATCTGTGTTGTACTTTTTTCCGTCTGCAGCAGTTAATTTCAGTTGGGTAGTAACACTAACCAACTGATTCTTTTCTTTTTTTAGCTTAGTTTTCAGATATTTCCAATAGTTACGGACTTTTGCGTAATCAGGCTCTTCATTTAGCACGCCTACAATATCTAACACACTAAACCACCATTTGGCATGTACATCATCCCAAACGGCACGCACCTCTCGGTCATCAAAAAAACGAATGGATATTTTCATTGTTTCTCCTTGTTTATATACTCTGTTGCCCGGTCATTGCATTTCATTACTACCGAAATGAAAATTCCGGACAAAGTAGACCACCGATTCCGGTCCAAAGGGGGCCAGTTGTTTATTGTTAGTTTAGAATATTAAATAAAGGTAAATAACATTTTTATTTTTTCATTTTTCTTAGTGATCTCCTTCGAGCTCAATACATATTGCGTGGTGTATCAGGCGGTCAAAATGGGTAGTAATAGAGTTATCATTGATGTATTGTGGCCAGGCATCTATGGTAATAGTGAGGATATTATGGTGTTGTTAGAATGTAATTAAGCTTTAATCACCGTATTCTCGTTTATTCAAAGAATGGTCTTATATCTTGGGTTCAAATGCCGGGTATACTATGCAACTAACAAAGCTTCACATATTCGTTACATGCGGTATTTATTTTCAATCCTATAATATTGTCAATTTAATTTTGCGCCCGAGTCCATACTCTAACAATTTGTAATGTGTCGAAAGTTGGATATCACTGTGTCCATTTTCAATTATTGCTGTACAGGTATACCACCAATCCCAATATACTCCGTTTCGGTAAGTGTCTATTTTAATATAATTCATATAATCAGAAATAATAACAATCTTAATATTATCATTTGATATATATGAGAGTTTAAAAACCGAAAGTGAAATAAAAAAAATTGCTTTCATCATATTTTAATGTTATTGGTGTTTCTTTTCAGTGTGTTCACTAACGGATTGCGGCTTGGCGTTCGTGCGGAATTTCAGGTCACAAAACTGTCAACCCAGCACT
>CAYNIG010000321.1:0-5831 GCA_964396995.1 uncultured Saprospiraceae bacterium
TTTAAGCCTTCGACATATTGAATTTCGTTGTACTTTAATCGTACGAGTTTTTTATCAGCTTTGACGAAAATAAAATCAGGTCCTGCCTCTATTTCTTCATGATCTGTGTTGGCTGATGCCTGCGCCTGAGGTAAAGCTTTGTTTACCGCTTTCATAAATCGATCAAAAGATATCGGCTTGAGTAAATAGTCTACAGCATTTAATTCAAAACCTTCCAGAGCATATTGACTGTAAGCTGTAGTGAATATGATTTTAGGCGGTTTGGTCAATGATTTTACGAATTCAATACCCGTAAGCTGTGGCATTTGAATGTCTAGAAATATAAGGTCAATGTCCTGTTTGCGGAGTATTTCGCCGGCCTCAATGGCATTTTGACATTTTTTTACCAACTTCAACTCAGGTACTTTATTGATAAATTCTTCCAGTATTTCCAATGCCAAAGGTTCGTCATCGACTATGATTGTTTTCATCTTTTTATTGATTAAGAATCTAAATTTAAGGATAAATGTACAGTATATGCATGTGGTTGGTCTTCAATATCGATTGAATGACTTCCGGGATAGATCAACTCAAGTCTGCGCCGGACATTGATTAGACCTATTCCACCCTGAGGTTTGGGTAAAGCCGAGGTGACAGAATTATTCTTTGAATTTTCTATATCAAAATGTAATTTATCGCCTTTTATTTCGAGGGTAGCATATACATAGGCATCACCAAGCTGGTGATTTACACCATGTTTGAATGCATTTTCTAAAAAGGGTATGAATACCAGCGGTGCAATTTTTTGATTCGTGATGTTTCCGATTACTTTAAAATCGATATCTACCAGGTTACTTTGCCGCAATGCTTCCAGGTCCAGGTAGTTTTGAATGTAGTTTACTTCTTTATCAAGTGATACCCGGCGTTCATTGCATTCATACAACATGTATCGCATCATCTCGGACAATTTTACTACGATCTCAGGTGCGTGATCGGATTTTTTAATAGTAAGAGCGTACAGGCTATTCAATGTATTAAATAGAAAATGCGGATTAATCTGGGTCTTTAAAAATTTAAGCTCTGACTGCATATTTTGTGTTTCCAGATCTCGCATGGTCTGCTGTTGCTTAAACCAATCCACGATAATTTTGCCACTGGTAGAAAAAATTAAAAACATAAGAGATACCAGAAAAAGCGGACCTTGCTGTGCCTGAATATGACTTTGCAACTGTGGATATTGTGTAAGTAAAAAATAATGAACCAGCGTACCTAGTGGGGTAGCCACCAGGGCTAATAAAACCAGGCCGGAAAAGTAAATGGCCAACTTATTTGAATTCAGGTATTTGGGCATTAAATAATTTAGATTGGCATAAATTAATAGCCCATATAAAAGCAGTCGACTTCCATTGATCAAAATGGATAGTCCCAGGGAATATGGATTTTTATCAAATAATATCAAAATAACCAGAAACACTATCCAGATGGAACCGTGTAACCACAGCCTTGAAGGAGAAATCCTGGGAAGTGTAATAGTACTGATTCTCATTGATTTAAATGAAAATATAAAGATAACATGAGCTATACTTTATCACCTAATTAATAGACCAAGAAATCTTTTTCAAAGACCAAACGGCATGCTTATAAGTCCTTACCTTTGCAGCTTCTAAATTTAAATTTCTTACTAATGGCTTACAGCAAAGTTGAAAAATACGATCGGGATGTTACCGAAGCTCTGATCGGCAATTATCAAAATGTGCTTAAGCATCTGGGGGAAGATACCCAACGCGATGGATTGTTAAAAACGCCTGAACGTGTGGCCAAAGCAGTGCAATACCTTACCAAAGGTTATCAGGAAGATGGAGCTGCTATTTTAAGATCTGCCATGTTTGAAGAAAAGTATTCTGAGATGGTATTGGTAAAAGATATTGAGCTGTATTCATTATGTGAGCACCATATGTTGCCATTCATAGGTAAAGCCCATATTGCCTATATACCTAATGGAAGAATAGTCGGCCTCAGTAAAATTCCACGCATTGTAGATGTTTTTGCCAGGAGATTACAGGTGCAGGAACGACTTACTGATCAGATACTTCATTGTATCAATGATACTTTGAACCCACTCGGCGTTGCGGTAGTAATCGAAGCTATGCATCTCTGTATGATGATGCGGGGTGTACAGAAACAAAATTCAGTAACCACCACTTCTGCTTTTGTTGGTGAATTTAGAAAAGCCGAAACCAGAACCGAATTCTTAAATCTCATCACAGCAAAACTTTCTAAATAAAATGAAAGCTTATATTTTCCCTGGTCAGGGAGCTCAGTTTCCAGGTATGGCTGCTTCTCTCCTGGATAAACCCCAAACCAAAGAATTATTTCATTTGGCCAATGATATTTTGGGATTTGACATATTACAAGTGATGCTTGAAGGGTCAGAAGAAGACTTAAAGCAAACTCGCATCACCCAGCCTGCTATATTTTTACATTCAGTGATTACTTCTAAAATTGCTGACGGTTTTGCACCCGATGCAGTAGCGGGTCATTCTTTGGGAGAATTTTCCGCTTTGGTCGCAAGTGGTGCCATGTCCTTCGAAGAAGGGTTAAAACTGGTTTTGGTGAGAGCATTGGCAATGCAAAAAGCTTGCGATGTGACACCCGGTGCAATGGCTGCCATCATAGGTATGGATGATGAGGTGGTAGAAAGAGTATGCAATGAAACCAGCGAAGTCGTGGTGGCTGCAAACTACAATTGTCCCGGTCAGCTGGTAATCAGTGGGGAATCAATCGGAGTTGAATCTGCAATGGAAAAACTGAAAGAACTTGGTTGTAAAAATGCAATTCGACTGCCGGTAGGCGGAGCTTTTCACTCCCCATTAATGTCCAGTGCCGCAGATGAACTAAAAGAAGGAATAGAAAAAGCAAATATCATTGTTCCATCTTATCCAATTTATCAAAATATTGATGCACTGCCTCAGAAAGATCCTGATCAGATACGTATAAATTTATTTAAACAACTGACTGGGCCGGTAAGGTGGTCGCAGACCATAAAACAAATGATCGAAGATGGTGTTACTGAATTTATTGAGGTAGGAGGAAACGGAAAAATATTATCAGGTCTTGTAAAAAAAGTGGATAGGAAAATGCCTGTACGAAGTATTTAATATAAAACGATGGGTGAAAAAATTAAAATAGAAGCAGGTCAAATATTAATTGCTGAACCTTTTTTAGAGGATCCGCATTTTCAGCGATCTGTAATTTTGCTTACAGAACACTACGAAGAAAATGGCTCTATTGGTTTGGTACTCAACAAACCTTTAAAAGCCAAAATCAACGAATTGGTAATGGATTTCCCCGAAATCGATGCCCAAATGTATTATGGGGGGCCTGTAGCCAACGATACTCTTCATTATGTTCATAATGTAGGAGATCTGCTGGAAGAAAGTATTCCTATTTTGAGAGGGTTGTATTGGGGTGGTAATTTTGAAAAGCTAAAATTTTTAATAGACAAACAACTAATAGGACCTGAAAACATTCGGTTTTTTGCAGGGTATTCCGGTTGGGCATCCGGCCAATTAGATGAAGAATTGAATATAGGATCCTGGATAACTTCCGATGGGGATGCTAATTATATATTTAAAGTCCATCATACCAAATTATGGAAAAGAATACTCGATGATAAAGGACATACCTATTCCGTAATAAGTGAATTGCCGGATCAGATGACCTGGAATTGAGAAATACCAAATCGATTGACCACTCGGTCGCTTAAAAAACAGTTTAACCATGATTCAATTAAAAAATTTATTTCTAAAATACGGTGACCGGATATTATTGGACGAAATCAATGCCACCCTATCTGATGGTGAAAAAATTGCCCTGGTAGGAAGAAACGGTGCCGGTAAATCCACACTACTAAAAATCATAGCCAAGCTGGCTGCCGCGGATAGTGGTGAGATTGATATGCCAAAGGGAACTAAAATTGCCTATCTGAGACAAGAGATCGATTTCGATGAATCAACCAGTGTTTTGCATGAAGCAATGAAAGCTTTTGATGAATTAAATACCATCGAGACCAGGCTTTCACAGCTTGAAAACAGACTTCATGACCACCTGGATGAAGACACCATGGCCAATGTATTGCACGAGCTTGAAGATTTGTACCATCTACGGCATAATCTCGGTGGCGATACAGCTCAGGCCGAAGCAGAACGTGTACTCACCGGACTTGGGTTTAAATCTGGTGAACTTAATCGCGCGCTGGCCACTTTCTCCGGAGGATGGAAGATGAGGGTAGAGTTGGCTAAAATGCTGCTTTGCAAACCTGATGTACTCATGCTCGATGAGCCTACCAATCACCTGGATATGGATGCCATAATATGGTTGGAAAATTATTTGCAGACATTGAAGTCCACTATCATCACTATTTCGCACGATAAACAATTCCTGGACAATGTGTCTAAACGAACACTTGAAATAGAACAGGGCAGGTTAGGAGATTACAATTGCAGTTATTCAAAATACCTTATAGAAAAAGTTGAACGCGACCAGCTCATGGAGAATGCTTTTATCAATCAACAAAAGCTCATAGCTCAGCGGGAGAGAACAATTGACCGATTCCGGGCAAAAGCCTCTAAGGCCAAAATGGCTCAATCCATGATCAAGCAGCTGGATAAAATGGAAAGAGTGGAGTGGTCTCCTACTGATCTTGGATCTATGGTAGTCCGATTTCCCCCCGTACCCAGATCCGGCGAATTGGCGATCACTGCAAAAGAGGTATCAAAATCTTATGGTGAAAACAGAGTATTGGATCACGTGGACTTTGAAGCCAGAAGAGGAGAGAGAATAGCTTTTGTGGGGCAAAATGGTCAGGGTAAAACTACTTTCATCAAAATACTGACTGAAAATGAAAAAGCCAATGGCGGTACAGTGACCCCTGGCTATAATGTAAACATTGGTTATTATGCACAGAACCAGGCGGAGACCCTGGCATTAAACAAAACATTATTACAAACCTTAGAAGATATATCTCCTCCGGAAATGCGACCTCGATTAAGGTCATTGCTGGGAGCATTCCTGTTTAGTGGAGATGATGTGGAGAAAAAAGTATCGGTACTCAGCGGAGGGGAAAGAGCCAGACTGGCTATGGCATGTATGTTGCTTCGGCCAATAAATCTGTTGATATTGGATGAACCTACCAATCACCTGGACATCGACTCAAAAAATATACTGAAAGAGGCCTTGCTGGACTACGAAGGCACATTGCTCATTGTGTCCCATGATCGTGAATTTTTACAAGACCTTACCGATAAAACGATCGAGTTTAAAAATGGCAATTTTAAAGAATACATTGGCGATATACAATATTACCTATCAAAACGTGAAATAGATAATTTCCGCGATCTTACCAATACCAATTCTGCTATCAACAAATCGGAAAAACAGGAAATAGTAAAATCGGAAATAAAAACCGAAAAACCTGTACCCAATGCAATCAAATCAAAAGGCGCCGGTAAGCTTGAAAAAGAAATTTCTACACTGGAGTTGGAAATAAAGAAATTGGAGGAGGGTATGGCTTCCCCGGATTTTTATAAGTCCCCTGAATCAAATAAATTAATAGCCAGGCACAAAGATTTGCAAGCGAGACTTGAAGAGAAAATGGAGTTGTGGATGGCGGGTTAGCATGCGTTTCAACTCAGGCAGAGGTAAAAAAAAAGGTGATGTTTTCGGCATCACCTTTTTTTTATATCTAATGAGAGGGTAATTATTTAACTGGAACACTCACTTTTGTCTTATCCCATATGATATCAAATCCTTTATCCGTAGCAGCTATAGTAAACATTTCTGTTTCAGTGTCG
>CAYNIG010000322.1:0-5825 GCA_964396995.1 uncultured Saprospiraceae bacterium
AGTCTCCTTTGGTCAGCCCCGGAAACTGTAATATCTTACTCGCAATAAACTGAAAGGGGTAAAAGGATGGAAATATCTTTTAAAAGATAATCTTGGTGTGACTGTCGGATCCTATAAAAATGGATCACAGGATTCCGTTGCCAAAAGTGGAGAGGAACTGGTAGTTACTTTGGACGCAGATTTGCAGGAATACGGTGAAAAACTCATGCAAAATAAATTGGGCTCTATCGTGGCCATTGAGCCTTCTACCGGTGAGATATTAGCGCTTGTAAGCTCACCTACTTACGATCCCAATTTGCTTACCGTAGATCGGGACAGGGGCAAGTATTATGCTGCCTTAAGGGAAGATACCCTTAAACCTTTGTTTGACAGGACTGTACAGGCACAATATCCACCGGGTTCTATTTTTAAAACGGTGGTTGCCCTGGCAGGATTACAAATGGGTGTTATCGATCCGGATGCAGGAACACATTGTAGTGGAGTATACATGCTTGGCAGAGCGTACAAATGTGCCCATGTTCATGGCCATATTCCAAATGTGCAGGAAGCGATTGGTCATTCATGCAATGTGTATTTCTATCAGAAAATTCAGGATATCATGAATAAATACGGCTCTTCAAATCCCGGAAAAGGATTGGACGAGTTTGCAGGATATATGCGCCAATTTGGTTTGGGCCAGACACTAGGTATGGACTATAATAATGAACAAGGTGGCACCATACCCACAGATAAGTATTACACAAGACTATATAAAACCAAAGACTGGAAAGCAGCATATGAAATATCCATTGGTATAGGGCAGGGTGTAATCCAACTTACGCCTATTCAAATGGCCAATCTTTGCGTAGCTATTGCCAATCGCGGATTTTGGTTTACTCCTCATTTTTACAAGGGATTGAGAAGAGGTGAAACCTTTATACCACAGGACAAATTTACCGCTCCTCATAAAATAGACATCACCAAAGAACGATTTGAAATAGTGGTAGACGGCATGCGCAGAGCGGTAACTTCCGGTACTTCCCGTATTGCAGCTATTGACAGCATCGAGGTCTGTGGCAAGACAGGCACCGCTCAGACCAGGTCTAATTCCTATGCAAAAACAGATGATCATTCCGTGTTTTGTGGTTTTGCTCCAAAAGACAATCCAAAGATCGCGATAGCTGTAATAGTAGAAAATGCTGGTTTCGGAGCTACCTATGCTGCACCGATAGCCAGTTTGATGATGGAAAAATTCCTAAAGGGTAAAGTAGACTCCACCAGGCATTGGCTTGAAGAAAGGACTCTTGCACAGGATCTCATTCACAAAAACGCGTTGGTACAAACAAAACCATAAGTCGGTTTTACATTAAAGTGAATATTCATTGTTTAGGATATGCTTCGTCTGAAATGGAAAGGTGAAGTATTTCTAAAATTTTAAGGTAAACAGATTAAACTTAATCCAATGTCTTAGGTCTAAGTCAAAACACTTCATGATTCGATTCTCAATTCTACTCTTTTATTTACTTAGTTCTGCATCAACATATGGCCAGGACGATTATTTTCCTCCCACCAATAGTAATGAATGGAAAACCACAGATCCCAAATCACTTGGTTGGAATACAACGTTATTACCTGATTTGCAGTCATTTTTAGAAACTACCCACACGAAGGCATTTATGATTTTAAAAGATGGTAAAATAGTGGTGGAATATTATTTAAATGGTCACAATGCTGCTCTTCCCAGATACTGGGCCAGTGCCGGCAAATCTCTTACAAGTGTTTTGGTAGCAATTGCGGAAAGTGAAGGGAAATTGAATCTGCAGGATTCGACTGTAAAATACCTGGACAAGGGATGGACCACTTGCATGCCAGCCGATGAAAATAAAATAAAAATTATTCATCATATTACCATGACTACCGGTTTTGATGAATCAGTAGATTTTGAATGTACCTTACCCGCCTGCTTTCATTGTAAAGCTGTCCCCGGTACCCGTTGGTCCTATCATAATTCACCTTATACTATACTAGATCAAATACTTGAAAATGCAACGGGACAAAAGTTGAACACTTATTTTAAAAATAAAATAGGTGATCCCATTGGGATGACCGGCCTTTTTGTACAGCTCGATGAAAATAATGTGTTTTTCAGTACAGCGAGGAGTATGGCCAGGTTTGGATTATTGGTTCTGAATAATGGGAAATGGGAAAATCGTATAATCGTAAATAATGATGAGTATATTAAAAAAATGTCGACTTCCTCTCAGAACTTGAATCCTGCCTATGGATATTTGTGGTGGCTTAATGGGAAAGGTCAGTTTATGTTGCCTGGTTCTCAAATTCGGTTTAATGGCTCCATTATTCCTTCCGCACCTAAAGATTTATTTGCAGCACTGGGGAAAAACGATCAAAAACTGGAGATCATACCTTCATTAAATATGATATTGGTTAGATTAGGCGATGATGCCTATGGCAGTACTAATAATGTGCCAACTCAATTTGATGAAGCTCTTTGGAAAAAACTTAACCCAATAATGAATTTAAACACTTCGGCTAATGAAGAACAAATAATTTATTCAAAAGAAAAAATATCCTGGTATGCAAATGGATTAATACATGTAAAAGCGAGTGTGAATCCGGATAAAATCGAATTGGCCAGTCTTTCCGGTAAAAATTCTGTTCTTTATGAAAATAAGACGGATATTCAAATTAGCCATTTACCCATGGGAATTTACATCGTCAAAATTTATGATAAAGCAGGAAAAATATTCGTCAATAAAATAGTGAAGTACTGATTCCGCATACCGTTTTACCCTACACTCTGCTTGCTCTATGCCTCAACAAATGATCTGCTAATACTAGTGCGGCCATTGCTTCTACAATAGGTACTGCCCGTGGTACTACGCAAGGGTCATGTCTGCCTTTTCCGGTCACAATGGTTGCTTCACCTGATTTGTCCACAGATTCTTGGGCGGGAATAATGGTGGCCACCGGTTTGAATGCTGCCCGAAAGTAAATATCCATTCCATTTGATATTCCACCTTGTATTCCCCCGGAGTGATTACTTCTGGTTTTTATGTTGTCGCCCTCTTTAAAAAAAATATCATTATGCTGTGACCCCCGCATTTTAATGCCTTCAAATCCGGATCCAATCTCGAATCCTTTACATGCATTGATACTGAGTATGGAGTGTCCAAGTTCTGCATGTAATTTATCAAAAGCAGGTTCACCTAATCCGGCAGGACATCCCTTGATAAGGCAGGTGACAGCCCCGCCGACAGTATCTCCCTCTTTACGCACTTCTTTGATCAGATCGATCATTTGAGCTGCCGTTACCGGGTCAGGACATCGTACTGGATTGGATTCAATATCCGCAACATTCAAATTTTCAAAATCGGGAAGATAAATGATATCACCAACCTGACTCACAAATGCATGTATATGCACATCGTGCTGATGCAATAATAATTTGGCAATGGCTCCCGCAGCTACCCTGGCTGCAGTTTCTCTTGCAGAAGATCGGCCACCCCCTCTATGGTCTCTTAGACCCCATTTGGTCTGATAAGTATAATCTGCATGGGATGGTCTGAATTTATCTTTAATATGATCGTAATCGGAAGAATGCTGGTCTTCATTTTTGAGCATCATACATATAGGAGCACCGGTACTGTGATTTTCAAATACACCGGATAGAATTTCGATTTGGTCGGCTTCTTTCCTTTGGGTTACTATATTGGACTGGCCCGGCTTTCTTCGATCCATTTCCTGCTGAATAAATTCTGACCGGATAAGTAAACCTGCCGGGCACCCATCTATGATTACACCTACTCCCTTTCCATGCGATTCACCGAAAGTACTGATCCTGAATATTTCTCCAAATTGATTTCCTGCCACCGTAATTTTTTTACAAAGGTATGGATTATGTGCAATGATTTTGGATTTGACTCACATAGGCAGGGTAAATGAATTCCAATAGAAATCAAGGCCACGGGATCAGCAAAAAGATTACTCAAAAAACAATATACCCCTGAATTTAAAACTGAATTCTATCCGGTAAATATTTCTTCACCAGGTTTTCATAATAAGGTTTTAATTCCCTCCAATTGGGTGGAGTAGGATTCTTGGAATACAAATCATAGGGATTGAAAAGTTTTACCCATTTAAGCATGGATCGGTCGTGATCATCCAGCAAATGATCATATGCTCCCTCTTTGTGCCAGGCATAAAATGAATGATAACGCAACATATACAGTCCTTGCTCCGGAATATACTCTTTCATCATTTGGTAAATATATTCATCGTGGCCCCAAGACATAGTCACATTTCTGAGCCCGCAACCTTTTTCATAAATGCCGTAGGTAGAGGTGTAGGTGCTATTTTGAGAATCGGGATTTAAGGCAAAAAACTCAGGATATACAATCTTGTCTGAATAAGCGCAACCTACCGGGAAAGTATCACCTACTACCGCCCATTGAGGCTCACCAAACAGGCATAAGACTTTTCCCATATCATGCATGAGACCTACCAGGACCATCCAATCCGGATGCCCGTCTTTGCGTATGGCTTCAGAGGTCTGCAACAGATGTTGAAATTGATCCAGATCAGTGTCGGGATCAGAATCATCTACCAATTCATTTAAAAAATCAAAAGCATCCCAAACCGGCATTTCTTTTTTGTTGAAAGCCAGGTAATCTTTTCTTTTGTTTTGAACAAAATCAAAAGTCTGATAGGTATGATTGAGTTTATAAAACTCTTTCACCGTATCTCTCGTAGGTTCCTCATAGTTTCTATAGGCTTCCGTACTTTTAGCGGTAGCTATTGATTCTGGATCAGGATACCTTTTTAACAAATCTTCTTCCCATTCATCGAGACTGGCCAGGGGATTTTTATTTACCGGCTGAATTGTATTGGATTCCATAAAATAATTCTGTTAAGAGCCGCTAAGTTCATAATTATTTTTATAAAAATTTATTTTTTGTTCCCAAAGCTTTCAAAAGATCCACGCAAAATGAAATATGTATTTTTACAAAAATGAGATATGCAATAACACTGGCTTATAATGGGAAAAAATATGAAGGCTGGCAAATCCAGCCCGGTAAACCTACGGTTCAATCGGCTTTGCAGGAAGCATTGACTATCCTTTGCAGGACTCAAATAGAAGTAGTGGGTTGTGGAAGAACGGATAGTGGTGTGCATGCAAAAGAGTATACCGCACACTTTGATTGGATTGATGAAGTTCCATCCAACTTCGCCTATCATTTGAATGCAATATTACCTCCGGATATAGCCATTAATCAGGTAAAATTGGTCGCTGATCATTTTCATGCCCGGTATGATGCCATTTCAAGGACTTATGAGTATTATATTCACGGATTTAAATCACCTTTTATCGATCCCTATTCCTGCCGGATAAAACAATTTGAAAAATTGGATCTGAATCAGCTTCAATCAGCAGCTGAACTGTTGTTAGAATATGATTCATTTTTTCCCTTTTGCATCAGTAACAGTGGAGTTCAAAATTATAATGTACAACTGGAGTTTGTACGTTGGGAATGGATTGAACAAGGCAGAATGAAATTCACCATCAGAGCCAACCGTTTTTTACGCGGTATGGTACGGCTGGTAACCGGCATGTGCATCAATGTATCGCTTGACCAGTTGACTTTAGCGCAGGTAAAATCAGCCTTGGATCAGCAAAAAAGATTAACTAAAAGCCTTAGTTTGCCCCCACATGGATTGTATTTGGTACAGGTAAAGTATAAACAGACTTTGTAAAATGAAATCTAAATAGGGTCTGCTGGGGAAATCATAAAATATTGACGCCTATTGATTTATTGAAGGAAATAGAT
>CAYNIG010000323.1:0-5777 GCA_964396995.1 uncultured Saprospiraceae bacterium
TCAATAAATCAATAGGCGTTAATCTTTTATGATTTCCCCAGCAGACCCTAATTAGTGCATTACAAATGTCTTTATTTCAAACTATTTATAGGTAAACAGAAATTGAGATCAGTGGAGCTGAGGTATTTTATTACTATTAAAATAGTGCTAAAGGTTTGACAGCACTTGACAGGTCTTTTTTATATTTTTTAGCCACACCATAGCATATACAATTTGAGTCCGCCCGGCTGTTGGGAAATTCCATAAAAATGCAAATGAACTAGGTGGAAGTAGTAAGTGCATTTTTTAGGGATAAATTAGATCTCAGATCAAATTTAGGTTAACGCACCAATTCCTGAAAGTGAGTACGTTTTTAGTTGGGTTTGTATAGCGTGGGTAACTTGGTAAATTTGTCAAATTGTAGATGGTACATATACACATTTATTCCCCTTTTTTATTTACTTTTGCACTCGATTTCGAGTAAAATGATAAAATTATACCAAAACCTGTTATTTAAATCTCTGATTTTCTTAATCTTAAGCTCAGGTTTTACCAATTTGCTTGTTTCTCAGACACATACTCCTGATACTGCCAAACACTCAGAAATGAACTCTCCTTTAAATCAAGGAGAAAACCATTCCATGGTTGAATCTAACCATGGAGAGGCACACGGTGGACATGGGAAATTTAATCCCGGAGCCACTGCCTTTCATCACATTTCAGACCAAAATGTTTACAGTATTGGTCCATTTAACATTCCGCTTCCATGTATATTATACAATAAAGAGTCGGGTTGGGATCTCTTTTCTTCATCTCGTTTTCATTTTGATAAAATGGGGCACGGCGATGGCCATTCAGCCTATAATAAATATGTATTGCATGAAGGGAATGTAAAACGGGTGATAGACCCCTCTTTTCCATCCGGGGAAGTAGCCATTTCAGGTTTTACAAATAAAATGGAGGTTGAAGACGGTAAAAGGAAAGAAGTGAGTTATGTTACCTATAATGGCCAGGAATTCAAACTGGATAAGAAGAGCACTGCAGATGGTGGTTTGTTTGGAGGAGGTGTGACCTCATTCTATGATTTTTCTTTAGGAAAAAATGCGACCTCCATGTTGATCGTATGTTCACTTTTAGGTTGGTTATTTATTCGTATTGCTAAATCTTACAAAAACAATCCGGGTCGTGCTCCTAAGGGAGTTCAAAACCTGATAGAGCCAATAATCGTATTTCTGCGCGACGAAGTAGCGAAACCATTTATAGGCGCGAAATGGGAAAAATATTTTCCTTTCCTATTAGCATTGTTTTTCTTTATCCTGGGTCTGAATCTTTTTGGCCAGGTACCTTTTTTAGGTGGATCAAACGTAACCGGTAATTTAAGTGTAACTATGGTTTTAGCCCTGATCGCCTTTGTGATAGTTACCATCAGTGGAAACAAACATTATTGGCAACATATACTTTGGATGCCGGGAGTTCCTGCCTGGGTAAAAACAATTTTAACTCCGGTAGAAATATTGGGAGTATTCATCAAACCATTGACTCTGATGCTGCGATTGTTTGCCAACATTACAGCTGGCCATATCACCTTGGTTGTTTTCGTCGGATTGATATTTATATTCGGAAAATCCGGTGAAAGCGTTGGAGCTTCGCTGGGAACTTCAATTGGTTCAGGTTTATTGTCCATGTTTATGATGGCCATTGAATTATTGGTAGCGTTTATTCAGGCCTATGTTTTTACTCTGTTGACTGCTTCTTATTTGGGGGCTGCTACAGAAGAACATCATCATGCTGAAGAACACCATTGATAAAGTTCAACTTACTATATACTTTGTACGTTGAGCAAGGTTAAAAATAAAATAATTCACAAAGGTGAATTGCTGAATTGAAACTTGATTTTGATATAAAACAAATTTAAAACTTTATAATTATGTTCGGTTCAATTACCGCAATTGGAATGGGTCTTGCAGTTATCGGCGCCGGTATCGGTGTAGGTAATATAGGGGGTAAAGCCATGGAAGCTATTGCTCGTCAGCCAGAAGCTGTGGGTGATATCCGTGCAAACATGATCTTGACTGCAGCATTGGTTGAAGGTGCTGCCTTGATCGCGTTATTGCTTGCCTATTTGTCAAATGCTGCTTAATTTATTTCAATGCAAAGAAAAAGCTATCCGGTGATTACGATTGGTATTTACCGGATATGTTTTTATAAAGTTAATACTAAAATATAATCCTATGATTTATTTGATTTATCTGGCCGATTTTAGTCCCATCAAACCCGAGTTTGGTTTGTTTTTCTGGACCTTAATTTTCTTTTTATTATTTTGGTTATTGATTGGGAAATTTGCTTTCAAACCCATAACAGAATCTTTGAAAAAAAGGGAAACAGACATACAGGATGCCATCGATTCCGCTAAAAAAACTCGTGAAGAGATGAGCAATTTGAAAGCGGAAAATGAAAAAATTCTAGCTGAAGCCCGTGAAGAAAGAGCAAAAATATTATCCGATGCCAAAGACACCCGGAATTCTATGATCAGTGAAGCTCGCGAAAAAGCTAAAGAGGAAGCCTCAAAAGTGATTAATTCTGCTATGGTTGACATAGACAATCAGAAAAAACAAGCCATGGCTGAAGTAAAAGACCAGGTAAGTAAAATGGCTTTGGATATTGCAGAAAAAATCATTCGCAAAGAATTGCAAAGTAGCCCAGATCAGCAATCTTTCGCCAAAAAATTAGTTGACGATCTAAAACTAAATTAATGTCTTTAGCCAGAATAGCAGCCCGGTACGCCAAATCATTAATAGATCTTTCTCAGGATCAGAACAAACTCGAAGTAGTGCATAATGATATTGAAAATTTAGCCGCTGCCTGCACCAATAGAGATTTTCTTTTGCTTTGCAAAAGCCCTGTAGTACCTTCTGGTAAAAAAGCATCTATTTTCAAGACTTTATTTGAGAAATCATTTGATCCGATGAGCTTTGGTTTCTTTACTATTTTATTAAGAAAGGGCAGAGAAGAATATATGCCGGAAGTAGCGGCTGAATTTATAAAACAATATGAAACAATTAAAAAGATCACCAGAGTTAAGCTGACTACGGCAGAAAAACTGGATGCTTCTGTATTACAGGATATCAACTCCAAATTAAGTTCCGCTACCAGTACCCGTGATAATATCGCCCTGGAGGCAAAAATTCGACCGGAAATTATCGGCGGTTTTATTCTTGAATACGATGATAAACTTTATGATGCCAGTGTATCAAATCAACTGAGATTGATGCGCAAAACGCTGTCCGGTAAATCAAACTAAAAAAAATAATTTAAAAGCAAAATAAATTTCCTCTCAACATAAAATAAAGAAATATGGTAAATATTAAGCCAGACGAAATTTCAGCAATCCTCAAACAACAACTTTCCGGCTTTAAATCATCTACAGAATTGGAGCAGGTAGGATCCGTGTTGCAGGTAGGCGATGGTATCGCCCGTGTGTATGGTCTTTCCCAGGTAGGTGCCGGTGAACTGGTTGAATTCGAAAATGGAGTGCAGGCAGTGGCACTCAACCTTGAAGAAGATAATGTGGGTGTGGTATTGATGGGATCCGGAGATGGCATACATGAAGGCAGCGTGGTTAGAAGAACCGGAAAGATTGCTTCCATTAATGTTGGTGAAGGATTTCTTGGCAGAGTAGTGGATGCTCTTGGCAAACCCATTGATGGTAAAGGACCGATCACTGGTGATACCTATTCTATGCCATTGGAAAGGATTGCTCCCGGTGTAATTTATCGACAACCGGTAAATGAGCCGTTGCAAACCGGTATCAAGGCTATTGATTCGATGATTCCTATTGGAAGGGGGCAACGGGAGTTGATCATCGGTGACCGTCAAACTGGAAAAACAGCGGTAGCTATCGATACTATTATCAATCAAAAAGAATTTTATGAGCGAGGCGAGCCCGTTTATTGTATATATGTAGCTTCTGGCCAAAAAGCATCTACTGTGGCCAACGTGGCTAAGACTTTAGAAGAATATGGAGCTATGCCTTATACTGTGATCGTCTCAGCTTCAGCATCAGATCCGGCACCTATGCAGTTTTTCGGCCCGTTTGCGGGCTGCGCAATTGGTGAATTTTTTAGGGATACAGGCCGACCTGCTTTAATTATTTACGATGATTTATCAAAACAAGCTGTGGCCTATCGGGAGGTTTCCTTATTACTTCGTCGCCCTCCGGGCCGTGAGGCATATCCGGGTGATGTATTTTATCTGCATAGCAGATTATTAGAGCGGGCTGCCAAAATCAACAGCAATGACGAAATAGCAAAAAACATGAATGACCTGCCTGAATCTTTGGTAAAAGCCGGATTGATCAAAGGCGGTGGATCATTGACCGCACTTCCTATAATTGAAACTCAGGCTGGAGATGTGAGTGCTTATATACCTACTAATGTGATTTCTATAACCGATGGGCAGATCTTCCTTGAGTCAACTTTATTCAATTCTGGCGTAAGACCTGCCATTAATGTGGGTATTTCAGTATCTCGTGTGGGTGGAAATGCACAGATCAAAGCAATGAAAAAAGTAGCCGGTACATTAAAACTAGATCAGGCTCAATTCAGAGCTTTGGAAGCATTTGCCAAATTTGGATCCGATCTGGATGCCACAACCCAGGCTGCGCTGGAAAAAGGAAAACGAAATGTGGAACTACTCAAACAACCCCAGTATTCTCCTGTATCAGTAGAAAAACAGATTGCATTGATCTATTTAGGTACCAATAATTTATTGTCATCTGTCCCGGTAGATAAAATAAGAGAGTTTGAAGATATGTTTTCAGCTAATCTTGAAAAACGATATCCTGAAACGCTTACCGAACTTAGAAAAGGCCAACTTACCGCTGATGGAGAACAAAAACTGAAAGGGCTTGCAGCGGAAATGACAGGTATGTATAAAAAGAAATAAGACCATGGCAGCAAATCTTAAAGAGGTAAGGGAAAGGATAAAATCGGTAATCAATACCCAGCAGATCACCAAAGCTATGAAAATGGTATCTGCCGCTAAATTGCGTAAAGCACAACAGGCTATAGTGCAAATGCGACCTTATACCCTTAAGCTAAACGAAATGCTAGGTCACGTAATCCAAAGTTTGGGGGGTGATGTGGAATTTAAACTTGCCAAACAAAGAGAGGTAAAGTCAGTACTGCTCATCGTGGTTACATCCAGCCGCGGTCTTTGCGGTGCTTTTAATACAAATATTATAAAAGCTGCGGTTCAAACAATAAAAGAAGATTATCACGAAGTGAGAAAGGCAGGCAGACTCAGTGTACTTTGCATTGGAAAAAAAGGCCTGGACTTTTTTAAAAAATATTACAGCGATTGTACCGTCATAGGAGATCAGGTATCCTTAATAGAAAACGCTGGTAATACAGAAGCCATCAATAAATTGGTGGATAATCTGATTCAATCATTCGAAGGGGGGGCATACGACCAGGTACAAGTAGCTTTTGGAAGATTTAAAAATGCGGCAACTCAATTTCCATCAGTTGAGCCTTATTTACCGGTGCAAAAGATCAACCTGCCTGAGACCAAAACAAAGAAAAAAGCCGACTATATATTCGAGCCAGATAAACAGGTTGTGCTTGAGTCCATGATACCTGCATTGTTAAAAATTCAGCTAAAGAGGTACATCATGGATACCTCTGCATCTGAGCATGGGGCACGTATGACAGCCATGGATAAAGCTACTACCAATGCAGAAGATTTGCTTAAAGATCTTAAAATACATTATAATAAAGCTCGCCAGGCGACCATTACAA
>CAYNIG010000324.1:0-5770 GCA_964396995.1 uncultured Saprospiraceae bacterium
CTTTCTTTGATTCTTTCTTTGGCGGACAAAGAAAGAATGGCAAATTAAAAAAAATATACTTAACCAGCTGACCCTATTTACACTACAATTTCTATTTCATTTCTTCCAACACTTCAAATGCAATCACTGAATTTTTCCAGAAGGTGGGTACGAACACTGTTTTGGTAGCGGGATCCCATCCTATATCAGCCGTATTCTTACCAATAGATTTCCCGTCAAATACCATTTCTTTGCGACCATCGCCATTCAGATACCAAACCGTACCCGCCCAACAAGAGATAATAAAATCTTCATCTTTTACATGCTCTATTCCATCAGTTCCTCCTTCCATACCATCAGCTATCTTAGCTATGGATTTTTTTAACTGATCTACCTGGTACAATCCACCGGCATTTAAAATAAATAAATCCCGGCCCCGAACCAACACTCCATTTGGACCTGCTAAAGAATCCATCACCATAGATGCATTATTGGTTTCAATTTTAAACAATTTCTTTCCCTGAGAATCGGTCACATAGATTACACCGGAAGCATCAATAGAGATATCGTTTAATCCACCGGCACCGGGTACATTTATCTTTTGCCCAATTTTGCCTGAAGGTATATCGATTACGATCACCTGTTTCATATCAGCAACATACAGTTTATTTTCATAGATGCCCATTCCCTTTGGAGCATGCAGACCTTTGACCCATTCAGCTTCTATAATTTTGCCATCAAGGCCCAGCTTGCCTATGGAGCCTTTACCGTCAGCAGCCCAGGGCTCCTTGCCATCTATATTGCTTACATACAATACCTGATTTTTAGCATCAAACAGGACCGATTCGGGTACCTTAAAAAGGGTATCTGATTCCCATTTTTGTACCAATTTATGAGTAATGATTTTGGGTGTATCGATGACAGTGGGGGCAGCTACCTCTGTTTTCTTGTCTGATTTGCAAGATGAAAAAAGGATTGCATATGCAATAAAACAAATTAATATTCGCATGGTAATTAAGATTTGATTGTTAATAAAGTAAAATTAACGATTAGAAGTTTATGGTATTTCGGATATAAACCTATTCACATTTCATTTGTAATGGCTGGCAATTGGAATTAATGAATAGCCTTTAATTACCCATTCACACAGGCTGTATGTTTAATGCAATAATTTAACAAAACAAACAGAATGCTACCCGTGGTTAACCGAAAGTTACCATAATACTTATCGAGGTGAAATTGTGGTTGGCAGGAGGTTGTAATTATCAAAATTGGTAAGTCCTGATTTACCGACTATACCATTGCACTATTTATTGTAGTTTTTTTACTCAATTTTGGATAGGCATTCAATGATATTACATATATACCTCCACTACAGGTATCTTTTTTGCGGCTTTTGTGTTTTATAGCATTATAAAGGAAGAAGTTTTGAAATGATCAAGGTAAATCAGAAATCAAGAAGGTATTCCAAAAATAATGGCTAATTCATATAATTTTGCAAATAAAACGAATGTACAGGATTTGTATTTTGTTTCTAGGTATTCACCATTTCATCCCGGCCATAACCCAAAATAATCCTATTGAACTGGGTGAGGTACACTGGCTCCGGGAAATCTCTGTTGCACAGGATCAGTCTAAAGCAACCGGAAAGCCTATTTTTATCTTGTTCCAGGAAGTACCGGGATGCCTTACATGCCAAAAATATGGTACCGAAGTGATGAGTCATCCCTTAATAGTGGAAGCCATTGAAAATGAATTTATTCCCTTAGCCATTCACAATAATAAAAAAGGGGATGACGCGAAAGTATTGCATTTTTTTAATGAGCCATCCTGGAATAATCCGGTAGCCCGAATTGTAAATGCCAACTTAACTGATATATTGCCAAGATTGGATGGCGGGTATTCTCCTGCTGCAATTACAAAGTACATTGTTAAAGCAATGGATTCAACAAAGAAAAAGATACCGGCTTACCTGGATTTATTAAATAAGTCATACTCTGAAAATACCCAATCTATTTCTTTTGGCATGCACTGTTTTTGGGAAGGCGAAAGTAAATTGGGTGCCTTACCCGGTGTGATAAAAACCAATCCGGGTTTCATGGATGGGCATGAAGTAGTAGAAGTTGAGTTTGATCCCAGGTACATCAGTCCGGAAAAACTGATATTTGAAGCAGGAAAACAGGAATGCGCGAGTCAGATATATGCCGACCCCCAACACCTTTTACAGTATCAGAAGATAAACAATAAAACCAAAGAGAGAAAAAAATTCAGCTCGGACAAAGACCCTCAGTATTATCTAAAACACAGTGCTTTCAAATATGTGCCTATGTTGCCTATCCAGGCAAGTAAAGTAAACAGTGCCATCGCACAGGGGCACTCCCCTTCTGATTATTTATCACCCAGGCAGATTGAAATCTATACTTATTTTAAGTTAAATGCAGGTGGTAAAGAAGATGCCTATACAGGAGTTGATTTTTATCAAAGTTTTAAAGAGACTATAAAAAAGATAAAAAGGGGATCATTGCATTAGTGCATTATTTTAAAATTTTCAATCCCCATTTACTGAATAATTCATTCTTAAAAACATGGGTACATAGCTAACCTGAAGCCTCACATTGAAATATGAATCTAAAGTTAGTACTCATTAGCATATGGGTAAATGGCTTCGAAATTTTAAAATTTACTTGGCTAATCAGCTATGTGCCCTTATTAAGTCGTGCTATGTGATGCCTTACAAATTCTATGTACCTACGCTTCGCAGTGTTTAATGCTTTAATATTAGAATTAAATTAGAATTAAGAACTCAAAAATGCGAAGAACTTAAAAAACGAGTAAAGTTGCGGAGAAATAGTGAAGACATAGTGGAGCTACCATATACTGTTTTTTTAATTCGTATCCAGCCCCGGTATCACTATATTATCTGCTTCCGTCTTGCGCATTTTTATCTTTTTAAACGACTGGTCGGATTCAAAGAAAAATCCCGTACCTATTTCTTTGCCACGGGTGTACTTGACAAATTTATTGCCGTAGATTATTTGTTTGGTTTCATCCCATATCAACTCTTCTGTCTCTAATACAGTGCCGTCTACTTTTACCAGTTTTACATGATCACGGGCAGTCATAGTCCTTTTATATTCTTCTCTGAAGGCATAGTTGGATGTAAGGGTAGCAACCAGATTGGAGGTATCATCGTAAAATTCACAAAAGATACCTTTAGTAAATTCCTGGATGAGAGAGTTAGTCGAGCCCGATCTTCGTACTACAGGGGCTTTTAATAATACTTTCAACTTACCCGAATCAGTATAGTGCAATTCAATATTTTCAATTATTTCTTCATTGCCTTTTTGCCTGGTCACTTCACCCAAAAGGTCGGATGAATCGTTGCATGCAGCAATAATAATGGCGGCAAGAAGAAGAAAACTACCTAAGTAACGTAACATCGCCTTTTATTATTCTTTCTACCTGGTCCACAAATAAGACTGACGCCACATATACATATACACCCGATGGCTGTGGCTTTCCATTAGAGGTTCCATCCCATCCCTCACTATCATCATTCAAATTAATATTTTTTCCTTCATACACGAGGCCTCCCCATCTATTAAATATTCTGAGATAGTTGATGCCTGAGATTGCGCGGTTACCATAAAATTTAAATAATTTATTTTTCCCATCCCGGTTGGGTGTAAATACATTCGGCACATAGAGCGACCGGTCTATTGAAACATTTACAAACATAGAATCTGCCGCAACACATCCATTCACGGTGGTGATTATCAGTTTGTAAGTTGTGCTGCCTGGAGGTATTGCCTCCGTCATCAGGCATGAATCACAAACTACACCCCCGGGAGGTACCCATCGGATTCCACGTATGGCCTGATTGGAAATATATGACCCGTCCAGGGTAATTTCATATCCCAGCCTCGATTCCTGGTCCGGTCCGGCATTGGCAAATATGGGTGGCGGGTCCACTAAAGTTACCGAAGTGGAGTCGCGACAGCCCTTGGCATCAATTATTTTCAGTATATAATTACCCTTGGCAAGATTGCTATAATCCGTTTGTCGTTTAAAACCGGAATTATTAAAACTGAATGAATAATCCGGAGTACCACCATTGCCGCCAAAGCGGATGGAACCGGTAGGCAAACCATTACATACCGGATCGGTTTTCGACGCATTTATTTTCAATGTTGGCAAATCCTCACAGCAAGGCAATACATCTATGCTTTTCACTACACTGGCACTGCAACCCTTATCTGTCTCTACTGTTAGTACTATATCTTTTTTACCAAACGATTTATAATTTACCTGATTGGGACCTATTCCGACTCTGACTTCGGTAGGCAATGCGCCATCACCAAAATTCCAGATATAATTAGTGATTTGCACCACCGCATTTCCCCGTGAGCTATCACGCACAGTAAACGCTTGTTCACATTTTAAACCCGAAGCCGGGCTTATCGTAAAATTGGGTTCTGGGCCTAAAAACTCGCCGGTACCACCAAACTCGATAAAGAAACCTTTATTGGCCGCACTAAAATTATTTATTATGAGGGCATAGCTTTTACCAGTGGTCATATCAAGGCTTCGGATGTAACTATCCTGTCCTTCCTGGCAACCCCCATTTTCGTTTATGTCTGTGGCATTATCCCGCATTCCGGTTGGACCTATAATATTACCCGGGTTACAGTTTCTCCCATTGCAACATTGGGATGCTCCACATCTGACCAATACTTTGCCGGTGCAATTATTCAGACCATTAGGCAATTCATAAATGGCAAAATCCATATCATCTCTGAGATCATCAGGTGTGATGATCATGGTTAGTGTACCATTATTGGCAGCCGTAAATTTGTACCAGGTGGAATTGGTTTCAGATTCGGTAGCACCGGGTACTGAATTCATATTATCCAGGCAGGTATTGTTTGCCTCATCAGTCACACGCCCGGGTCCAGTTACAGTTTGAACATGGAATGGCGCTTTGTTACACAAGATCGTACCGGAAACACAATCACCATTTGCTGTAGCGGCAGGTCTGAAATTATCAATGCAAAGTTGGAAAGTGCCTTCCAGTACTCCTGATCCATCTATTCGTATAAAATAAGTTGTACCTACGGTTAGTCCGCCTTTATATAAGGTAGCTGTATTTATGCCTGCATTTGGATTATTTACGCATGGAAATAGAGGTGTCAAAACAGAGCAAGTTCCGGAATACAATTCTATTTCCGGTTGCCTCAAAGTAGTACCATTTACACTAATCTGTACATCCGTTGCAACAGCTACAAACCGAAACCAAACATCATGAGAAGTATTATTCCAACAGTCAGGGGGGCCTACATCATTTGCACTGTTATAAGTTGCTCCGGCATTGGTAAATTCACCCGCTTTTGAGCAATACCTGGTCACATCACTGATGCGAATGGCATCGAGACAAAAATCATTCTCCGGCTGACTAATTGCAATGAATGGAAAAAATAATAGTCCCGTAAAAATGTTGAAAATTGATCTCATCTAATACTATATCCTACCCCTCTTTAACGTTTGCGATGATAAAAATGATTTCGTCCAGATAGTTTTGAAAATCATAAATTTTTGCTTGAACGGACTAAAATTAGGCGAAGAGGCTGAGATAACTAAAGTCGACAACAAATATTTTAATTTTAAATGTATAAAATCATGTAGATTCTAATTAGAGTCTGCTGGGGAAATCATAAAATATTGACGCCTATTGATTTGTTGAAAGAAATAGATCGAGTAAGTGCAAGGGTATTTGGTAAAAAGATTAAAAAGG
>CAYNIG010000325.1:0-5754 GCA_964396995.1 uncultured Saprospiraceae bacterium
AGTAGTATTATTCAATTCTGCCTTTAAAGTCCCATTTCCGGCAGAGGTTACAGTGGGTATTTCATTTAAGCCAGATAGTTTGGCAGTAAATACTGCGTTGGCCATGTTATGTAAAGTACCTCTTATTTCACCTCCGGGGGATTTAATCGAATGTATGTTAGCATATAGCGCCCGCTTTCTCAATGAATCCACTGCGCCAGGAGAATAAATAAAAGTATTTAAAGCTGGTGAAATAATGCCACTCAATGAATCGGCAGCAGCATCAACAATTAAATTATGTCTTACCGGTCCGTTGATACCAGGCAATCCACCATGAATATGAGACCCGCCATTCCATTTGGCATCTAATCTGGCAAAAGAACCACTATATATTACATTTCTATTAGTTTGTAATTCTCCTATTACACCTCCGCTGCCTGTGGTAACCACAGCATTGGTTTCGCCTTCACCTGATAATATTGAATGGAAATAAGAGACCGCTTCACCTAATAATTGTGCTCTTATTTCACCCCCAGGCGCTTTTGAGGTGTGGATATTTACGTAAGTAAGTCTTCTTCTAAGAGAATCAATCATACCTGTGGAAACTGAATAGCCATTGGCAGATGCAGGGAATATGGCACTCAGACTGTCAGCTGCATGTTCTAAGGACAGAGGAATGTTAATAGGTCCATTTTGCCCTACAGCCCCTCTATGTATATGTGCAAATCCATTTCTGTTTATCTTGTCTAATAGTCTTTCTCCCGAACCTGATAAAGTAAGCCGGTTTCCATTTAATTCTACCACCACATTACCCCTTCCTGTAGAAAGTTGTGCCCGGTTTTCCTGCATACCATTTAAATATCCAAAGAATATATTTTGCACCTCAGGCACTATCTGTCCTCTGATTTCACCACCCTGATAGTTTAATGAATGTACATTACTATATAACCTTCTCGCCAATAAATCATTCATATTGGTAGTGGTAAATTTGAACGTATTACTATCCGCCAGAAAAGTCCCACTTCGTTTATCAGCATTCAATATATTTTTCAGGTCATATTGTATACCACCATTCCTGCCTGCCATACCCTGGTGTATATGTGCACCTAATCTGACATTCACTGCCAAATCTGATTCTAGTCCTGAAAATGATCCGCTTACAACAGCAACAGAATCCGTCACATTGATAAACAATCCTCCCGAGGCCTGGGTGGTTACTGCTACAGGCTCATTGGTTCCCGAGAAGTAAACTCTGAACCTGGCATTTGCCACAGGAGCCACCTGGCCCCGCATTTCACCAGCAGGGTAAGCCGTAGAGTGAATGTTTCCATACAATTGATGAGCTTTAAGGGCAGCTAACTGATTTGCAGTTAAAGTATACGTGTTCTCGGTTGCTAAAAAGTTAACGGTGGTCTTATTTGCGGTATCCGAAAAACTGGGTTTTAATGCAACCGATACTCCACCACTTTGTCCAGCATAGCCAAGATGCAGATGGCTATTGGTATAGCCACTGGCTATTTCTTTTGCACTCCCGCTCAGGACTATTTTGTCGCCATTTAATTCAATAAAAAAAGAACCGTGTGCTGGAGTGGCTATTGGTGGTATTTCATTACTACTTACCAGATTGGAATGAAAATATGCTTCTGATTCGGGCACGAGTTGTCCCCGTATTTCTCCCCCCGGGGCTGTAGTAGAATGAACATTGAAATAAAATTCACGATTAGCTATCATCGTTTTTTGAGCAGCAGTCAAAACATATTTATTTACCGCTTCACTATAGGTTCCTGCCCTTTTCGTTGAATCGATTACCGGAATGGTCGCTATTTGAATACCACCTGTGGTACCTGCCAGTCCTCTGTGAAAATGAGAATTCGTGTAGTCTCCGCCTAAATTTTTGAATGAACCACTCATATATAAAGTATCACCATCTACCCGAGCTATAACCTGCCCAGAGCCCATGGTAAGCACTGGAAATTCTTCCTGGGTTCCGGTCATTTTTGCAATATAAAAGTCTCCCCTTGCTCTAACATTAATTATTCCTTTCATGCCGAAGGCAGAATATTTTTCACTCGAATAATACAAAGTACCAAGCCTGTTCATGACCACTTTGCCACCACCATTTGGAATGAGAAATCCTCCATTTGAATTAGAACCACCATTATCGTATTGTGTTTTGGAGATCTCTACAGCATTAATATCAGCGGCCAATTGAAAGTGTACGGTGTCTCCTAATCGTACATTCAAGACATTAGGATTGAATACATTTCCAGAATCACTCTTGACAATGAAAGAATTATAGGTTGGTCCGGATTGTGCTGTTACAGTTATTGATCCTTTCATGCTATTTGATTTTACATGAGGTGTACATACAAAATATAATGTACCTAGTTTGGTCATGACAACCGAACCACCTGCTAACGGAATCCGAAAGCCACCGGCAAGACCCATTGTATCGTTTGTATCCCATGTGGCTTTGGAAACCTCGACCGCATCATGTGAATTAAATGTTAGAAATGTAATTGTATCTCCCAATTTGGCTTCAATTGTACTGGGATTAAAAGTCAGAGAAGTAGTACCTCTTACCGTTATGTTTGCCGCATTGGATTGGAAGATTGTAAAAATACTGATAATGGCTGGAAGGAATATTTTCATGAAACTGGAATTTTATATATCTATTAACGGAATTGGTTAATAAAAGTCTATCAAAAATTTAACTTTAATTTGAATTATAAACACAAATTTGTAACACCTAAAATTAACTGCCTGATATCCATTGGTTTGAGTAATATATTAAACAAAAAAATAGTTTTTAAAAAATTGAAATTCATCATGATACAGTTAAAATCCATATTTTTCGCGGATGAATAAAACAATAGTATTTGATCTGGGTGGAGTATTAGTAGATTGGAACCCCAGATATTTATATAAGTCGGTGTTTAACGACGAATTAAAAATGAATCACTTTCTGTCCAATATTTGCACCGGAAACTGGAATGAATTGCAAGACGCCGGTAGAAGTATACAAGAGGCTACTGATATTTTGGTTGGGCATTTCCCGGAGCACGAAAATCATATCAGAATGTTTTATGGTGAATGGAAGAAAATGCTCAAAGGTCCCATCCAGGGTACAGTAGATATTTTAAAATCATTAAAAAATCAGGAATACCGAATTCTTGCTTTGACTAACTGGAGTGCCGAGACATACCCCATAGCTCTCGAATTATTTGAATTTCTACATTGGTTTGAAGATGTATTGGTCTCCGGACGAGAAAAGTTGATCAAACCTGATCCGGCTATTTTCAATTTAATGATCAAAAGGTATTCGCTCACTCCTTCACAAACTATATTTATAGACGACAATATTAAAAATGTAACCGTAGCGAGAGAACTGGGCCTGGATGGAATCCACTTTACTGAACCACAAAATTTGCAGTTGCAGTTAAGTGAAAGGGGAATTGGGAATTGGTAATTGAAGTAGATTGGGGATTGGTGCGGTGAATTGGAGATTGGTAGATTGGTGGGATCAATTAACCATTCTCCAGTAACCAATTTACTTATATGCAACAACCAATAACCAGTAACTAACTACCACTAGCCTTCTACCATTCACCTACTCTTCGTCTCTTGGCTTTTGTTGCTTTTTCAGGAAATAAACAATAACCAGTAACTAATAACCAACAACCACTACTTACCCGGGGCACTGCTCATCAAAGATGTTCCTTTCCAACTATCACCATAATCCAATACCAAATTACATAATGTTTTTACACCATGTTTCATAGCGGTATCGTCTACATAAAAATCCGGAGTATGATGAGAGGGAGCCTTTGATCTATCTGTGCCCGCCGGCATTCCGCCCAGAAATAAGAAGAGAGAGGGTACTTTCAATCCAAAAAATGAAAAATCTTCAGCACCGGTGACGGCCTTTATTAAATGGACATTTTTATCCCCTACCACTCGCTTGATGGTTGGTAACATTTGATCTGTCAAGGCAGGATCATTATAAGTCAATGGATAGCCGGGATGAATAGTCAAGGTTGCGGTTGCCCCCATACTTTCAGCAATTTTGGTGGCAGTGAGTTTAATTTTTTCGTGAATTTTATTCTGCATTTCTTTGTCCAGTGTTCTGATCGTTCCACCGAGCTCAACTTCTTCCGGTATGATATTGTTTCTGACACCACCATGAAACATCGCCACGGTCACCACTGCAGCTTCCTTAGTAAGTTCAGTCTGCCGGCTCACAATGGTCTGTAACCCCATTACGATCTGAGCACCAACTACCACGGGATCTATTCCATCCCAGGGAGTAGATCCATGGACTTGTTTGCCTTTGATTTTGATGCTGAATCCATTTACTGCAGCCATGATCCCTTCTGGTTTATAGTTGATATGGCCTACCGGAGTGAGACTATTTATATGTAGTCCAAATGCCACATCCACCTTCGGGTTTTCCATTACACCTTCTTTCATCATGAGTTCTGCGCCTCCTTCTTCACCAATAGGTGCGCCCTCTTCAGCGGGCTGGAACACAAGTTTTACATTTCCCTTTAATTGGTCTCTCATTGAATACAGGATTTTGGCGGCACCCATAAGCATCGAAGTATGTGTATCATGACCGCAAGCATGCATGACACCTACATTCATTCCATTAAAGACATCTCTATTGGTAGATTTCCAGGGCAAGTCCACTCTTTCGGTCACCGGCAATCCATCTATATCGGCTCTCAATAAAATGGTTGGCCCGGGTTTCCCACCTTTGATCAGACCTACTACTCCGGTTTTGGCTATACCGGTTTGTGGTTCAATGCCGATGGATCTGAGATATTTGGCTATATATTCACTGGTTTTAAATTCTCTGTTACTAAGTTCCGCATTTTGGTGCAGCCAATGTCTGTTTTCTACCACCTGTGGATCTATTTCTTCAGCCATTTTATCTACTATCATTTTGAGATCAGGAGCGGGTGCAGGTACCGCTTTTTTAGATTTGGATTGAGCATAAGCCCCTGAACCAATTAAGACAATCAGGAAAATAATTTGAGTAAATTTCATTATGATGATTATTTTTATTGAGGTTAAAAATACTAAATCATGCATTACTGCCAAATTGAATTTGGAACTCCGGAATACGATGAGGCTGTAAAGCTCAGATATAAAGTACTCAGAGAGCCCTTAGGTTTAGACTTTACATCCGAAGAACTGGCACAGGAGTATGACCATTTCCATCTGGCTGCATATGACCAACGAAGTCAATTAATTGGTTATTTGTTATTAACTCCCAGAGGCGAGAAGTCAATTCAAATGAGACAAGTGGCGGTAGAACCGGTTTTCCAACGCCGTGGGGTAGGGAATGGCCTAGTCAGATTCAGTGAGACTTTTATTAAAAAATTCGGATATAATGAAATGATATTACATGCCAGGGATACAGCCGTGGCTTTTTATGAAAAACTGGATTATAAAAAAGTGGGTGTTCCTTTTGAAGAGGTAGGGATCAGGCATTTTAAGATGGTCAAAAAGGTATAAAGCGATAATGTAAGCGGAATAGTTCTCAACAGATGATCTTAAATTATATTATTCAGTAGAATCATTTTTAATTCAAAGGTTATTTTGAAATTCCAAAATCGGTATTATATTTGCCTTAGAAAAAAAATGAAAGTAAATCAAAATACATGGTGGTGGTGGAAAAAGATAAAACGGAGTGATCTGAGTTAGCCTGTATTCTGATACATGATATATAAAACGGCTTGTCGGTTCACTTCGACAAGCCGTTTTTAATTT
>CAYNIG010000326.1:0-5672 GCA_964396995.1 uncultured Saprospiraceae bacterium
TGAAGCAGTTATTTTTGCGATTCCAATGAAGAAAAATAATCACCAGGAAATGTCGTTTCTGGACCACTTAGAAGAATTAAGGTGGCATATCGTACGGGCAGTGGCAGCCATACTCATCTCGGCAATAGTAGTATTTATTTTTAAAGATTTTTTTTGGGATGAAGTGATCCTGGCCCCTACCAAGAAAGATTTTGTAATCTACCGGGTGTTTTGTGGATTTTCAGAAAAACTATGCTTTGGTCCCAATAAAGACCTGGTGATGTTTACCCGTGATTTTGGAGAACAATTCATGATGCACATGGTATCTTCATTCTGGATTGGTATTATCATTTCATTTCCCTATTTACTGTGGGAAATCTGGAGATTTGTAAAACCGGGCTTGTATGAAAAAGAACAGAAAGCAATAAAAGGAGTGGTCTTTATTTGTTCGATGCTTTTTTTTATCGGGGTATTGTTTGGCTATTATATTGTAGCCCCATTTGGCATTTCATTTCTGAGTAATTATGAGATTTCATCCACTATACAAAATACAGTCACATTAGGCTCTTATGTCAATTACCTTACTATGTTTATCCTGCCCCTTGGATTGGTTTTTGAATTACCCATTGTGGTTTATTTTCTGGCAAAGGTGGGCATAGTCTCGGCACCTTTTTTAAAACAATTCAGAAAACATGCTGTAGTCGTGATATTGATAATAGCTGCTATCATCACCCCACCGGATGTGGTATCCCAATTATTGGTAAGCTTTCCCTTGTTATTACTGTATGAAATCAGTATTATCATTGCAGGGAGAGTGAATCCATTGCCTCCGGACGAGCCTGAACCTGAGGATGCGGAACCAGATGAATACGACTATGATGAATCTAAACAAGATTAATTTTTTTATATGTTGAGAGTTTCATCCGGATGGACCTTATTGCTTAAAATATTTGTGCCGGTATTTTATTCCGTATTCATGCTGGCCTGGATGATAGCCACCCTACGTGCAGGTGATGAAGTATCCCCGGTATTTACAACTGCTTTCTATAAAATAGGCATTATTGCAGCTTTCATTCTTACTGTTCTGATCCTCAGGCTTACCGTCTGGAAACTATACCGAATGGATGTGAGTACGGAGCATATATACATTACCAATTATTTTAAGACTTTCAGGTATTCCCTTGAAAGCGTTGAATCAATAAAGCATGAATCTATCCTGTCGTTCAATTTTTTAAAAATAAAATTGAAGGAAAAAGGCAGTCTTGGTGATTCATTCACGGTATTGATAGAATCCAATGTATGGGAGCAATGGTTGATGTCAAATGAGTCATTCCGAATGCTCATAAAGTGAAAATTACCTTATTATTTTGGACTTAAAACTACAAATGGACAAATCATCTCTTCCATAGAAAGTCCACCGTGCTGAAATGAATGAAGATAATAATTGTGGTAATAATTATAGTTATTGGGATATAAAAAGAAGCCATCTCCTTTTGCAAAAATAAAAGTGGAACTGATATTTGGGCTGGGCAAGCCTGCTTTTTTAGGATCTTTGATTTCAAATACTTCTTTGCGATCGTAATTCAGGTTGCGGCCCACTTTGTATCGAAGATTGGTAGTCGTTTCTCTGTCTCCGACTACTTTCACCGGGTTTTTTACCCTGATGGTACCATGATCAGTAGTGATGACCAACGTTATTTTTCTATCAGCCAGTTTCTGGAGTAAAGCCCATAATGGGGAATTGGCAAACCAAGATTGAGTAAGTGACCGATACGCTTTTTCATCACCAGCCAACTCTTTTAAAACATCCATCTCGGTACGGGCATGTGATAAAAAATCTATAAAATTGTACACTATGACATTCACGGGTTGGTTTAGAAATTGTGTATAATGATCAGGCAAATTTTTAGCCTCATTAGCCTGAGTAATTTTAGTATAGAAAGATTTGGGTGTATTTGTTTTGACTAAGCGTTGGAGTTGCTTATCGAGTAACTCAGCTTCATGCAGATTTTTTCCCCCTTTTTCATTATCATTCAGCCACCAATCTTCGTATCGTTGCTCCATTTGCGCAGGTAGCAGACCTGAAAAAATCGCATTTCGACTGTACTGTGTGGTAGTAGGGAGGATACTTAAAAAATAATCTTCCGATTCCACCCTATACCGCTCGCTGATTTTAGGCTCGATTGCCTTCCATTGGTCAAATCTCAAATTATCAAGCAGCACCATCAGAACTGGTTTGTTTGCAGATATCAGGGGGAGGAGTTTGTTTTTAATCAAATGATGAGAAAAGGTGATTTCTGATTTTACCAACCAGTTTTCATAATTTTTGGAAACAAACTTGGCAAATTCTTTGTTGGCCTCGGTTTTTTGATTGGAAAGTATCTGAGTCATTTCAGGGTTATCGGATTGATCCAGTTTTTGTTCCCAATTGATAATAGCTCGGTAAATTTCCAGCCACCCTTTGATATCGGAAACAGAATTGATGTTCATGGATATATTTCTAAATTCCTGAAGATAGTCAGAGCTTGTTTTATTCTGAATTAATCTTTTATTGTCAATGATTTTTTTTAATGTAAGTAAAACTTGATTTGGATTTACCGGTTTTATAAGATAATCATCAATTTGGCTCCCAATGGCTTCCTCCATGATGTCTTCGGTTTCATTTTTAGTGATCATTACAATCGGAAGATTAGGATTAATAGCTTTAAACTTAGCCAGTGTTTCTAATCCGGACAGACCCGGCATCGATTCATCCAGGAATACAATATCGATGTCTTTATTAGCCTGGTATTCTTCAAGGGCATCGTGTCCATTGCTTACCAAGACAAAACGATATCCTTTTTTTTCCAAAAAGTAAACCTGTGGTTTTAACAGATCCAATTCGTCGTCGGCCCAAAGTATTTTAGTAGATTCCATTTCAAATTTTATATATTAGAGATTTTGAAATCTGAAGGTGAAATTTCCCTGCAGACTACGATGCAAACGATGGCAATGATAATTATATTTTTGATACGATGAATAAAAGAAAGATAATCAATGACCCGGTATATGGCTTTACCACCATTCCGGATGAATTTATATACGATCTCATACAACATCCCTATTTTCAAAGATTACGACGGATCAAACAATTAGGGCTCACCGATTTTGTATATCCCGGAGCAAGCCATACCCGATTTCAGCATGCATTGGGGGCATTGCATCTTATGACGCTGGCCATAGATTCACTCAGGCTAAAAGGAATAGAGATTACCCAATATGAGGCCCAGGCAGCTCAAATTGCCATTTTGTTACATGATATTGGTCATTCACCCTTTTCGCATGCTCTTGAAAAAAAAATGATTCCATTGGATCATGAAAAAATCTCCGTTTCATTTATGCATATTCTGAACGAGGAATATAATGGCGGTCTGGATCTTGCGATTCTGATATTTACCAATCAATATCACAAAAAGTTTTTGCATCAACTGGTATCCGGGCAATTGGATCTGGATAGAATGGATTATTTAAACAGGGATAGCTTTTACACAGGGGTGGCAGAAGGGGTCATCGGCTATGAAAGATTAATCAAAATGCTGAATGTAATAAACAATAGTTTAGTGGTAGAAGAAAAAGGAGTGTACACCATAGAGAAATTTCTTATTTCCCGCAGAATAATGTATTGGCAGGTGTATCTGCATAAAACCGTAATAGCAGCTGAAAAAATGCTTATCCAATGGCTGGAACTGATATCTATATCTGATGAATTGAAGATATTATTCCCTGCATTGTATACTTTACGAAATGCGGGTAACAAAGACCGGCAAACCATGTTGAAACTATTTGCAGATATAGATGATAGTAATGTAATTTTTGCTTTGAAACTCAGCCGCCATTCTCTCAATTCCAAAATCAAAACATTAGCTGAGGGTATTTTAAACCGGAACCTTTTTAAATGTTTACTTTCATCAAAGCCATTTACTCTGGCACAAAAGAAAGAAGTCAAGGCGAATACTTTATATCCCGATATGGTATTTGAAGGAATTGAATTAAACACCGGATATAAATTAAAGATGGATGAAATCATGGTCTTGAAAAAAAATAACAAAACCGTGCCCTTGTCAAAAATATCAGAATTAAATTATTTACCTGGTATAGAATCGAAACATTATTTAGTGTACAAATAATTAAAATCCGATAAATACACTGCAGTTAAGGTATCCGAAAAATGGTTGGTGTCTCAGACGATGAGTTTTGTCTTATTCAAATCATTTAAAGGCCTGGCTTGAAATGGTGAACGAATATATTTATCAGCTCACAATCAATTATCTTCGCAGCTCCAATTTTTAAACTATATTTTTTGAACAATGAAAGATCCGATTTTTGATCTCATATCCCGGGAATTGTCCAGGCAAAGAAGGGGGATAGAGCTGATAGCCAGTGAAAATTTCGCTAGCCAGGATACCATACAAGCTATGGGTACCTGCCTTACCAATAAATATGCTGAAGGCTATCCTGGGAAAAGATATTACGGTGGCTGTGAAATTGTAGATGAAATAGAAACCATTGCCATCGAAAGATTGAAACAACTTTTTGGTGCAGCATACGCCAATGTACAACCGCATAGTGGTGCCCAGGCAAATAGTGCTGTATTTTTAGCCTGTCTCAAACCGGGAGACACTATGCTTGGGTTTAACCTGGCACACGGTGGCCACCTTACACACGGCTCTCCGGTAAATTACAGCGGCAAAACATTTAAACCTGTTTTTTATGGTGTGGAACCTGAAACAGGCAGAATAGATATGGCTAAAGTTGCAGAGTCTGCCTTACAGCATAAGCCAAAATTGATTATTTGCGGAGCGAGTGCTTATTCACGTGATTGGGATTACAAAGAATTCAGAAGGATTGCCGACGCGACAGGGGCATTACTTATGGCCGATATTGCCCATCCGGCTGGTTTGATTGCTAAGGGATTGCTCAATAATCCGATGGAACATTGTCATATTGTGACTTCTACTACACACAAAACGCTCAGGGGACCCCGTGGAGGCATTATCATGCTTGGGAAGAACTTTGATAATCCCTGGGGAAGAACCACCTCCAAAGGGGCTACCATCAAAATGTCGACTATTTTAGACAGTGCCGTATTTCCCGGTATGCAGGGTGGCCCGCTGGAACATGTAATCGCCGCCAAAGCCATTGCATTTGGCGAAGCCCTTACCGACGAGTACAAGTCGTATGTGGTGCAGGTAAAGAAAAATGCTCAAGCCATGGCTGACCGATTCAATGAATATGGCTATCAAATCATTTCCGGCGGTACTGATAATCATCTGATGCTAATCAACCTCTCCAATAAAAATATTTCCGGAAAAGATGCTGAGGAGGCGTTGGAAGCAGCTGATATCACGGTGAATAAAAATATGGTGCCATTTGATGAGAAAAGTCCTACTGTCACTTCAGGCTTGAGGATTGGTACACCGGCTATTACCACCAGAGGAATCAAAGAAAATGAATGTATTCAAATAGTAGATTGGATCAATGATATAGTCACCCATGCCACCAATAAAGAGCTGATAACGCAGACCAGGAAAAAAGTAAACGACATGATGGCTGGCTTCCCACTGTATCCAGGGATGTAAGATTGATTCTAATAATTATTTAGGGTCTGCTGGTTAAGTATAATTTTTTTATTTGTCATTCTTTCTTTGTCCGCC
>CAYNIG010000327.1:0-5645 GCA_964396995.1 uncultured Saprospiraceae bacterium
TTCTGACGAGCTTTCTTTGATTCTTTCTTTGGCGGACAAAGAAAGAATGACAAATAAAAAAATTATACTTAACCAGCAGACCCTACTTAGTGGTTTCAAATTCACCACAAAGGCCACCAAGAAACACCAAGTAAAAATTCATTAATTTATTCAAAGTACACCTTCATGGGATCAAAATAACTTTCCACCCAACCCTTTTTATATTTTATATCCTTCGATAATAAATCAGAATGAGTTAAAGTCAATTCTGTAATTCCGGGTTTGATTTCTTTTAATTGAATTTCCAACAGGGAATCGGCCTGATCCGGGTCAAACTCTACCGTGCGCCAGGATTGTTTGATGTACTGGTCAGGTATTAATTCGAGATTTTTACCGCTAATGTATTCATCCCATGCTGTAAATTTTCCGCCAACTTTAGCATTGCATTTTGCATCGCCACCAGTCATAGCAGCATGTCCCTTGCTGGTAAGCCAGGCACGATATATTTTATCTGGTGTGGTTTTGATCTTAGTTTTGATTGTAAATTTCATATTTTATTATAGGAAATGAGTAAAATCTCAGCAGAACGTATATTCCAAATATATTAAACCTAATTTATATAAACAGCTAAATTTAGGTTCTTTACCATATTTGGTCGGCAGTTTATATGTTTAAAATCTGACAAAAATAACTCGCATATTGATCTACCATTGATCAATGATTCCCTCTGACAATTGATTTTTTTCATGAAAATTAACACCGTGCCCGACAAGTTATTCAGGCGAGAGTTTTTTGTCACTACCCCGGTGCAAGCATCTGAATATAAGGTAGAATCAAAATCATTAATAAAGTTACCCTTCTTTTACCTATTAAATACAGCGAAGAAACAAATATAATTGGTATTATTTTCTACTTTTGTTTTCCGAAAAGACTCACTCTCCGTTTTTTAATTATTTTCAATTTTCTTAGTATGAAACCAATATCATATATACTCATTCTTATTGTATTATTTGCAAGCTGCAAAACGGAATCAACAGATAAAACAACGGTAAAACCAGTGAAACCGGATTTCGTGTACAGCAACCGGGACACCACAGTATCGCCAGCTCAGGATTTTTTTCTGTATGCCAATGGAGGTTGGATTAAAAACAACCCCATTCCCGATGACCAATCTTCCTGGGGTATAGGTAACCTCGTACTGGAAGAAAACATCAAGCGGTTGAGAGAAATAAGTGAGAAAGCAGCGAATGTCGATCAGGCCGCAGCGGGTAGTCCTGATCAGATGATTGGAGACTTCTGGTCAAGCGGAATGGATACCATTAAAATCGAAGCAGAAGGATTAAAATATTTACAGCCCTACCTTGATCGCATAGATAAAGTAAAGGATATAAAAGAATTGATGCCATTAGTATCCGAATTTAAAACTATTGGTTCCAGTACTTTTTTCGCTGATTTTGTAAATCAGGATGATAAAAACAGCGATGCCATGATTTACACTTTTTACCAGGGAGGTACAGGCTTGCCCGAGCGGGAATATTATTTTAAAAATGACAGCGCAACAATACGTATTCGCAATCAATATGCCGGATATATTGCAGACATACTCAGTCTTTCCGGGAGAGATAAAATAAAATCGATACAAACAGGGAAAGATATCCTTGCAATGGAGACCCGCATTGCCAAGGTGCAACGTAAAATCGAAGATTTGCGTGATCCCTATGCTAATTATAATAAAATGGCCATTTCTTCGCTTTCCCGGATCTCTCCAGTACTGGATCTTCCGCTTCATCTTAAAAATACCGGGGTAAAAAATATAGATAGTGTAATCGTAGGCCAACCGGATTTTTTTAAAGGATTAAATCAAATAGTAAAAAACACACCTATAGATATACTCAAAGAATACGTACGTTTTAATCTGATCAGTGATTTTGCAGCAGCTTTGCCTGATGTATACGGTATGACTGCTTTTAATTTTAATAAATTATTATCCGGAGCTAAAGAGAGAAGGCCAAGATGGAAAAGAGTGATGCAAGCCGAAGAAAATCTGATAGGAGAAGTGCTTGGTCAGCTGTATGTAAAGGAATTTTTTGGTCCCTTGGCAAAAAAAAGATATGAAGATATGACCGAAGGAGTGCGCGAGGCTTTGCGTGAAAGAATAAAAGCGCTAACATGGATGTCGGACAGTACCAAACAAAAAGCCTATGTGAAACTCGATGCCATTACAAAAAAAGTGGGATACCCGGATAAATGGAAAGACTTTTCATCCATGAAAATATCAAGAGAAAGCTATCTGCTCAATCAAATCAACGGCAACAAATGGTGGCATGAATATGAATTAAATAAACTCGGCAAACCCGTAGATCGTACTGAGTGGGATATGACTCCACAAACCTATAATGCCTATTATAATCCAACCAATAATGAAATCGTATTACCGGCAGGGATTTTTACCGTACCCGGCTATCGGGATGAAGAATTGGATGATGCGGTGGTATACGGAAATGGAGGAGCCAGTACCATAGGGCATGAGATCACGCATGGTTTTGATGATCAGGGAAGACAATATGACGCCAAAGGAAATCTAACCAACTGGTGGAACCAATCCGATGAAGAAGAGTTTACCAAACGCGCCAATGTAATGGTAAATCAATTTGCCGCTTATGAGCCCCTGCCAGGATATAAAATAAACGGCGAGGCTACATTAGGCGAAAACATAGCTGATCTGGGCGGTGCCATCCTCGGCCTGGAAGCATTTAAAAAGACCAAACAATTCCAGGAAGGAAAACTCATCAACGGATTGACTCCGATCCAGCGTTACTTTTTGGGTTATAGCCTGGGTTGGTTAAGTCAAACCCGAGACGAATCCCTGCGCAGTCAACTTTTGTCTGATGTGCATTCTCCGGCAAATTATAGAGTGAACGGACCTTTTGCCAATATGGAGGAGTTTTATAAAGCATTTAATGTAAAAGAGGGGGATGCTATGTACAGGGCAGATAGTATTCGGGTGAGAATCTGGTAAATCGATGTACGACATACGATGTACAATGTACGAGGTACAATGGACAATGTAGGATGTGTCCATGACTGAAAAGAAGAGGCTATTTGAAAAGATTACTATGCTTGTGCAGTAGCTGATTTTACTTACCCAGACTGTTATCAATCCATCTTTCGATAATGGGCACGTATTTCAACAAAAATATATAGCTAATGATCAATACAGCAATCAATGCTGCGAGTAACATAAGATTTTGCTTTTTAATAGCCCTTTTTTTATCGTAATAATATTCATTATATCCACCTTTAAACCTGCGTGAAATCCGCGATTTCATAGCTTCTACAGTATCTTCCTGCATAGCTTTGATTTCTTTAAGCCTTTCTTCCCGTTTTTCCTTTACCGGATCCCAATACCTTGGACGAAACTCGAAGGGAAGAGGTTTTATCTGCTTAAATTTTATAAGGCCCATAATTTTGAATTAGTATTAGTTCCAAAATTAAGGATTTTAGAATGAATGCTTTTGGTGGGTGACTATTAGTAAAAAATACACCAAGGCCACGCTTATCTATTATTGCATTCGGAAAAGAGCCCAACAAGGGAGACCTTGGTGTGAATTTCAATTAATCCGGATCAATGCTGTGAATGAAATCCTATGGTATTGCCTTCACTGTCTACTATAAATGCCATATAGCCTGTCTGCTCATCAATAAGGGTTTTAGGCATGGTTACGACACCACCGGCTTTCTCCACATTTGCAAGCGGAACAGCCAGGTCAGGGTTTCCATTGAGATAGATTTTTACACCCTGGCCACTGGGTATATGCATGTCGCTTTGCACAAGGGCACCGGCTACTTTTCCATTGCCCGGATCCCATGGAAAAAAGGCCATTTCCATGCCCATCATATTTTGAGATTCCATTTTGATATCAAATACGGTTTCATAAAATTTTTTAGCCCGATTGATGTCAGCAGCTGGTATTTCAAACCAATTAATTGAATTTACATTTCCATCCATGTCATTTTTTTTTAATAGGTGATTAAATTTTATTTATAAACGTATAAGAGGCGCAATTTGGGGCCAGACCTCAGATTATTTTTAATGCAATTTGCATCTTATTTTAATTGAATACAGTTACTTCCGATCGAGTGTTTCCTTTTCGCCAAAGGAAGACCTCGCCATCATCAGTAATCTCTGGTCCTATACAAGTAAAGCCCGATTTGATCAGGGTTCGCTGAGACGCATTGGTTTCGCGATAGGTATGATCTATGAGTGACTTCGCGCCTTCATGTTCAAATACCCAATCTGCGAGTTTTGATAGAGCTTCTGTGGCATAGCCCTTATTCCGGTGATGGAGATCCATGGCATAGCCTGTTTCCGTTTCGCCATTTTCATTTAGTATGCCGGCTAGCCCAATGCCACCTATTGCACTGTTGATTGATTTTAATACGATTAACCAGTTGGTATACCATTTATAGTAGTGTGGGTATTTTATTATATTGGGCTTCCAAAAATTTTCTAATGCGTCAACATACTCTGATTTAAATGGTTCTTCCATCTGTATAGTGGCAGAAGTAAGACCAAGTGCAGCAGCGAGTTTTTCAGGATGTTCATGTAATAGGAGATGATCATAGGTCAATGGAATCAACTTCAATCGGTCTGATTCAATAAAAAAATATTCCATTTTAGATATGGTTAAGTATGATAAAAAATAATGAATACAACTTCTGATTATAGATATAGGGCAATTCCGTTGAGAAGAGTGGAAATATAGAAATAAGAATTTTTCAGAGGCTACTTTCTTGGGTAAAGGTAATAATATGTTGATTTAGCTAAATTAAAAATTACGCACCTTCAGGGCTATGGTACGATTTGTTCTTTTCCCAAGGTCAAATTATAAGAATTAATTCGAGCTTGGTTTTTAAATAAAACCCTTTCAGGGCTAAATAAAAAATCTGAAGGGAATTAACTCAGCTTAAAACAAAGGTAATCTTTAAACAAAAGAAATTCAGGTAACAAGATTCATTCTATTAATCATATCAAAATTCATCCCTGAAAGGGTTTTATTTCACCTGCTTTGGGTGGTCAATAAAAAGCTGGCTAGGATTTAAAGCAAAATTGATCTTTTGACAAAAAAACGATGGAAATCAGTTTCCTAATTTTGATTATATCCAAACTTCAGCCCTGAAAGGGCGAAAGATCACCAGCTGAGGGTAGCCCTCAGCTGCAATAAAATAAAATGGTCGCCCTGAAGGGGCACCATATACTTATTTTATTCATCCCATACGTATTGTTCATCAAATTCAATTCAATATAATTCTCTTTCATTAATACGCCGAACTCTTCCTTGAAGTGGATTTTATAATGATGTTCTTTTTTTTTTCAGAATGTAATTAAGGTCTGCTGGGGAAATCATAAAAGATTGACGCCTATTGATTTATTGAAAGAAATAGATCGAGTAAGTGCAAGAGTATTTGGTAAAAAGATTAAAAAGGCATGCACTTATAAATAATTGGCTCAATTGCCAAGCAAAGGCATAAGTCAGAAAATAAAGCATAGCTGATCATCGCAGTATATCGATTCTAATTCAGCGGACCTTTTCATGCTGCAACCGAAATCAATTAAAAGCTAGAAAGTAAAATCACCGTCAAGCAATGAAGTTAGCCTGGAAATC
>CAYNIG010000328.1:0-5629 GCA_964396995.1 uncultured Saprospiraceae bacterium
GAATCTGACCATACAGATCCTGTCACCAGGGTTGTTCCATTATCATCATTGTCTATCTGATCTGCATCTGACATGATCTGGCCATCCTCATATGGTCCTGTACTGCCTCCGTTGCTTCCGGTACTGCTCGCATAGCCTGCCAATGGCCCTCCGGGATCAAAATTGCTGGCCGAGACTTCTATCAAATAAGTACCCGCCATGAGGCTATCAAATAGATAATCTCCGTTTATATCTGTCAGTACACTATCGATCACTTCACATATCATGGTGTTGGGATTGTAAAAATGGAGAATTACTTTTACTCCGCTTACGCCTGTTTCTCCACTCTGCTTGATTCCGTCATTATTAGTATCAAACCAAACCGTATTACCTAAGGTATGCAATGGCAATACCCCAAAGTCAAGAGTAAGATTACTATGTTCATCCAGCGCTCCGCTGGTATCGTCCAGATCAGCTGAATCCAATGCTCCAATAGGTTCGTTACCATTGAGATTTACTGTATCCGACCATATACCGCCATTAAGAGCATTCCCATTATCATCTCCATCAGTAGTGTTGATATCAGTCAAAAACTGACCATCTTCATATGGTCCCGTGCTCAGGTCAGCTGGACCTGATCCGGTACTGCTCACAAAACCTTCTAAGGGAGCGCCCATCGCAAAATTGGTCTCATCAATTTCGACCACATACCTGCCGGCGTACAAACTATCAAAAAGATAATCTCCATTAAGGTCTGTAAATACTGTGTCTACCGGGATGCACATGCCATTCACCACCTGGTGTACAATCATCATTACATTAGGTATCCCAATTTCTGTGGGGTCCTTTATACCATCGTTGTCCACATCCACGAAAAGGGTATTTCCTATGCTATGCAATGGATAAAATCCAAAATCCACAGTCAAATTACTATTTTCATTCAGAGCACCACTGTTATCATCGAGGTCTGCTGTATCCGCCAATGGTTCCCCTCCAAATAACCGTATGCTGTCACTCCACACACCCATACCGTTGATATGCATTCCATTGTCATCACTGTCTATAGTATCTACATCTCCTAAGAATGGACCACCTTCATAAGGTCCGGTGGCAGATCCGTTGGTGCCGGTACTACTAGCCGTACCGTATAATGGGTTACCCATGAGAAAATTACTTTGAGCCACTTCTATCAAATAGATTCCTGCTTCAAGAGTGTCAAACAAATAATCTCCGTCTGAATTGGTTACCGTGCTATCGACTAATAAACAAACCATATTTATATTATCATACCTGTGTAAATAGAGTTTTACAGAGGCATATCCGGTTTCTGAAATATCTTTTACACCATCATTATCTGTATCGGCCCATACTGTATTACCCAGAGAGTATCCAGCAATCTCTAAGCCTGCCGGGTCAGCATTATCCTGATCGGTAGCATTATTTCCATCACCAATTGCTCCGGTACCATCGCCATCGGTATAATCATCTGCTGGACTATCCGGTTGCCCTCCGGGATTGTTTCCATAGATTGCATCCAGCGGACTGTCTACATCCTGATCACTTACATCGGTACCTAATACACTCCAGGCCTGGCTAATCTCAGCGCGATTGGTATAATCACCCCCTAGAACATTTTCAATGCGAAGGTAAATGCATATCGTATCGATCTCTCCAGCTACCAGTGTATCGCCTGCACCCCACCTGTAGGTTGCTTTATTTCCTAATACATTCCAACCATTGTTGAGACTTCCGGCTACAAAACTGAATCCATTGGGTATACTGTCTGTCACCAATATACTATCGATCGAAGTACCACCCTGGTGGAACAATTGTATCGCAAATTTTACTGTATCTCCATAAAACAAACTGGCATCACCCAGGGTATCGGCAATAGTTTTGGTAAGTGCCAGGTCTACAATGTCCAGTAAGGCAGCATCACTATTGTCCTGGTCCGTACCGGCAACGGTACCACCGGGAGCTCCGGTCCCATTCCCATCTAAGGCATTGTCTGCCGGGCTGTCGGGACGGCCACCACCGCTATTGCCATAGTTGTCGTCCAGTGGGCTGTCTATATCCCGGTCGCTGACATCTTCACCATCTGTATCATACGCTTCCGATATCTCTGCCCGATTAGTGTAATCTGTATTCCCACTCAGTACTTTTTCTATTCTTAAATAAATGCAGATGGTATCCGATTCATTGCTGAGCAGTGTATCGCCGGTGCCCCAATTATAAAAAGCCTCATTACCCATAAGGGTCCAGCCTGCATTGAGGCTACCTGCCACAAAACTGTAGCCATTGGGTATACTATCGGTAATGACCATGCTGTCAATCGGTACACCACCCTGATTGGTAAGCTGTATGGCAAATTTGATCGTATCGCCAAATTCCAATTTGGCATTGCCTAAGGTGTCCGCTATGGTTTTCTTTAAAGCAAGGTCCACCACTTCTAAGAATGCCGGATCAGCATTGTCCTGGTCGGTGACACTCACATCATCTCCTGGCACACCGGTACCATCCCCTTCGGTATAATCATCTGCCGGGCTTTCAGGCTGCCCACCACCATTATTAGCGTAATTATCATCCAGCGGGCTGTCTACATCTTCATCGCTGACATCCAAACCAAAAATATTCCAGGCCTGCGATATCTCTGCACGGTTGGTATAATCTGCTATACCGCTGTTTACTTTTTGTACCCTGAGGTAAATGCAAATGGTGTCCGTCTCACCTTCTGTGAGGGTATCATTCAAGCCCCAGTTGTATTTTGCTTCATTACCCATCAGGGTCCATCCACTGTTTAATGGCCCGGTCACAAAACTATACCCATTGGGAATGCTGTCTGTCACGATAAGGCTATCTATGTATTCATTTCCCTGGTTGATGAGTTCGATTGCAAATTTGATAGTATCACCGTATTCCAGTTTGGCATTACCCAATGTGTCATCTATTGTCTTTACCAGTGCCAGGTCGACATTACATTGGTTGCATATGGTATAAACCGTAGTTTGTGCTCCACATCCTGTGCTTTGAACATCACTGATACTTAAATTAAACGTACTGCAGCCCTCGCCTAATATTACGATACTGTTATCGCAAGGCTCATAGGTCATGCCGGCTATCATCACTTGAGACCATGATGTACCACAGACTATACCATCACAGCCGCTAAATGCCAATTCATTTAAATAAAGTTTCGTGCCTGGTTGTGCACAGATAGTATCGGTTATATTTGCGTCCAATCCAACCGGGCAGCATTCTTTTAAGATGGCTAATGCTTTTGCTGTATTATTTGCCGGCAGGTTTGGATTAGGGACTGCTGTGCCATCATATGCCAAAGTGTTAGCATCAAACGCAGAAATACAATCTACAGCCGGATCATCTGTGTAATTGGCAATATATATTCTGTTATTAGTTTCGGACCAAACTATTCCATGAGATTCCACAGCAAAATTTACCTGTGGAGAAATAGCCATAAATTGTCCATTTGAATTATATTTAAGGATACGACCATAGTTGGTTCCACTGGAGTTAATCCAGCCTACTACGTAGATATTTCCTGCATTATCACCTACTACTCCTAATAGTTGATTTACATTGTTTGGTATAAAATTATCACCCGGATTGATTGTTGAACTTGAACCCAAAGTAATCAATTGATTTATGCAATTACCTCCTGCTATCCCTGCTTCCAATTCTGATCTTGTAAATTTCCATACTGCTAATTTAGTACCGGGCATGGTACCGGATCTTTTGGTGGCGTAGACTGTTTGTGTGCTTGAATTAAAGGATAAACCCCAAAAAGTGGCTGTTGTGCTACCATATGACACTCCTTGATCGTTGTTTAAACACATAGCTCCGATCGAGTCACCAGTACAAGTATTATAAGCTGCCGGACCCCCGGCACGAGAGGTGTATATAATATTGCCAATACTAAACATATTGTATAAGGCATTTGTATTGTGATTTATAGTAGTCCCATCGACTGGTGATATGGCTCCATCACAATCAAATTTTCTAATATTCGATGGCGGAGTATAGTCCTCACCAATATATAGGTTTCCATTTAGATCAGTTGCAAGACCATGTGGACTTGGCAATTCTGAAACTCCGGTTCCGGGGTACCAATGTTGATTCGGTGCTGTACCGCCGTTGGCACCTATTAATTCAGTCAAAGGCACAGGAGCACCGACTTCGAATTTTAATACAGCACCCAGAATAGGTTCATTTAAGTAAATATATTCAGTACAATTGCAGGTAGGCGGCATCATCACAGCAGCCATTTGACTTTCCAAATTTTTAACTCTATAAGCGGGTTGTTCTTTTGGCAAGGAAATATTCTTAACTACTATTCCCCCTTTCTTAGTTAAAACTTCAGTTTTTTTAGTTAAAATGCCTAGGGTTATTAAGGAAAATACTCCGGCCAGCAACAAAATCGTATATATTCGATTCATAATATATAAAAATTTAATTATATAATTTTTTAGTTGTCAATTTTTTATAAGAATTATCATGGATTATCTCACCTTATAGGACAAGAATAATGCCAATAATAAATTGATTTTCATCTACATATAAAAAGACAAATCTATTAAATGAGGTCTCATTTAACAATAGTTAAGGAACATAAAGGTTTAACAGATATATTATTTTTATAATATAAAGAAAATGTACCTAAATCAAGATGTTAATTTTGAAAATAATATGATCTCAATATCAGAATTAGGCAAATCATAAAATTACCTCCTAAATATTTGAAAGATAAGATGTAAAACTTCAATTAAAATTCTGATGCGTTGACAAATATGTCAACCCAATAAAGGAGGAGATAATCAGTAAATCGCAGAATTAAATTATTTAAAAACCGGGAACCGGAAGAAACTTTTGCAGGGTGGTTAATCTGAATTTTACCCCTTGGTTTGCCAAGGATAAGGGGGTATGACCTATTGCAGGTTTAGAGGAGCCAGCGCAATCAGGTTTCTGTACTTGACCATAATTCCGTTCGCTCACTTTTGGTTTTGGAAGGTGGATGTGGGATATAACAAACTACGCCCTTGCAGGGCTATTGATCAATTCTGCTTTTGCCCAAGATCAAATTAATGATATTAATTTGATCTAGGGTTGTAAAACAAAGCCCTTTCAGGGCTGGCAATAAGGGGGTTCTATATGATAGATTCTGCTTCTGTCATGGACTAAGTTCTGTTTAGGTTTGAGGAGTTAGCGCAATTAGGTTTCTATACTTGACCATAATTCGGTTCGCCCACTTTGGTTTTGGAAGGTGGATGTGGGATATAACAAACTACGCCCTTGCAGGGCTATTGATCAATTCTGCTTTTGCCCAAGATCAAATTAATGATATTAATTTGATCTTGGTTGTAAAACAAAGCCCTTTCAGGGCTGGCAATAAGGGATTCTATATGATAGATTCTGCTTCTGTCCATGGACTAAGTTCTGTTTAGGTTTTAAGGAGTTTGCGCAATTAGGTTTCTATACTTGACCATAACTCGGTTCGCCCACTTTGGTTTTGGAAGGTGGGTGTGGGATATAACAAACTACGCCCTTGCAGGGCTATTGATCAATTCTGCTTTTGCCCAAGATCAAATTAATGATATTAATTTGATCTTGGTTGTAAAACAAAGCCCTTTCAGGGCTG
>CAYNIG010000329.1:0-5623 GCA_964396995.1 uncultured Saprospiraceae bacterium
GCTGGCCTCTGCACTTCCTGGAATATTAAGACCTTTGAATTGGGGAAGCGGCTCTGTGTAAAAAGTCCAGCCCTCTCGACAATGTTGTCCAGTTGCCGATGGCCCGTTCCGTACTTTGCATTTTCTGGGATCAAAGCTGGCAAGGTGACCACTGGCCAGGGCAACCCAGGCCACTCCGTTCCGATCTACATCCATACCCCGAGGAGAAAATCCCTCAACCGGCTCACCCATTTCATTAAGTGGAAGTTCAAAATATTCTGCAATAGCCGTTCCAGTAGTTAAGATGCCCTTCAAGTGAGAGGCTGGAACCAGGAAGAATTATTAAAACAAGCTAGTGACATAGGACTCCATGCATTACCAGTCGCAGAACCTATTCTGGCCCCCAATTCTTATCCGGAGCATTATTCTTAACCATTTGTCTTCGATGGGGAGGGCTTTTTTCTATATGGCTTAATGTTGGTGATAGTGATTCTCATTGGCCCGTGTAAGGATCGCTGATTTTTTTAACTTGGTAATTAATATCAGAAAATTGTACTCGGCAATTTTTTCCGGTAGGTGACTGAGCCAGGAATCCAACTTTGACAGGCTTTACATTATTAAACTGCAGATGCCTGATTAAAAGCCATTTTTTCCCATCGACGGAGGCGTATAGAGTAATTACATTCTCCGCTTTGGCTAATTTATAAAACACTTTATTACTCGATATTTCTAAAGAGTTACAATCATCCGAAATGTCTTTAGTTACTACACTTACAACTCTTTTAGCACCGGTATAATCTTTTTCAAAGCAGAACTTTATCCAGTGTAAGCTGTCTTCAATAAGTACAATAGCGCCACCATCCCATTTGTTTGAAAACGAATGTTGAATTGATGTTATTAAAACAAAATCATTTTCTGGTTGAAACATCAGCTTAGGCGCATTGTCAGTATTGTAGGTTACATTGGGATCTCTAAACATGTCCGTTTTTTCTCCCGCCACTATAATTAACGTGTTACTCTTTGTAGAATAGCTAATTGGAGAGTTGTGCCAGGTTAGTGGGCTTGGAATAGAGCTGATTCTAACCGTGTCAAACTCCTGGGCATTGCAAATACCAACTAACAGGTATGCCATTAAAGTCGGAATGAGTAACGCATTAGAAAAGTATTTTTTCATATTTCAATAGGTTTTTGCTTTAAACGTTATTGTCATCAACCGGGCCAGTATTGCCGATGGTGGGGAATTTTATATTCGTCTGCTGGGACTGTTTCCTAGCTTTTTGATAAAGATAAATATTAAGAACCGGCAGGCAGGCTAAAGCTGGGCTTTATTCACCAAGGACCGATCCAAAGCACAGCATAATTACCGCTGCTGATTGTTTCAATGTCAAGCCCCACTTTTGGCAAACCCATGTTCAAGCGACACCTCCGGTGAAAGCCTGAACTTAGAACCTCGTTGCTTAGCATTTTACAATTTAAAATTTTTAAAAATGAAAGGTAATGAATTTTCAAAAACGAAGCTAAGTGAGAATGGAAAAAGCTGGTCCCGATAGCTTTCGGGATACATCAGATATTTCAGCTTAAAGAATATGGTAAAGGGACATTTAGAACCATTCATTCTGCCAGTAACGGCTGCTGATTGAAAATAGGTTGATGTAGTTAAGTACAAAAGTTGTTAGATATAGGTGTGACCGAACCCAAGAAGGGATTTGCAAATGGCTGATGTTAAAAGGGTCAAGCCCAACTTGTATAAAACCCAATGTTGATGGTAGTTGTTTTTTAGTTTGCGAATTTCGTTAACCATTCTTTCATATACTTTAAATGCACAGGCTTTCTGCCACCTGTATATAAACCATGGTTGGCGTTTACAAAGACTTTGAAATATAAATTATTGCCTTGATTGGAAGACATGACGAGTGTCATACTTTTATCTACTTCAATTAATTGGTCGTTTTGTCCCCAAATAAATAAAGAAGGAACGGTCAAATTCTTTGTAAACTCAGTTGAGTTAATGTCTAGCTTTGTTCTATACCACTTACTCCATTGTCCATTTTGACTTACTGGTTGCCCCAAAATTTCAGCAAACCACTCTTCATGCCTAAAACTATTAAAAGAATTGATGTAGTTGTTATATCCATTGCCTGTTCTGACAAATTCATTTAATAACTCTTGTAACTTTAGTAAGTCGTCTATTTTCTGTTGGCTAACATTTGAATATCGTTTAATGTTTTGAGATTTTACATATTTGTTTTGTTCGGCAAAAGTCATCGCAGTAAATGATTGTGCAATTACAAAGTCAATATCCTTATTTTCAGAAGCAGCCCACACTGCAACATTACTTCCTTCACTACCACCCCAAAGTCCAATTTTTGAAATTGTGGTGTCTTTAGTAAATTGGCTGACTATGGATAATACATCATCTTTCAAATATGAAAATGGAACCGCCAACCAATTTCCCGTAGAACTATCACATCCTCTTTTGTCGTATGTAATTACAGAAAGTCCCATACCACAAAATTCTTTTGTGAGTAGTTTGTAATATTCATTCTGCCTGTTGTCGTTGCCTGAACCGTGAACTAGAATAATGAGAGGTGATTTGTTAAGTCCAGTTGGTTTGGTCAATGTAATGGCAATGTCTATGCTGTCTTTTGTGGTAATCTTGAAATTTTGTTGAGTTGTCTGCACGCCCTGTCCACATCTATACAGTATTAAGTTCAAAAGAAGAAACCAAATGAAGTAAATATTTGACATTGCTTTAATATGAAATTAGGGTCACATTACAAATAACGGTGAGTATATGCCCAGTGCGACCGTTTAGGGATCATTATCGCATATATGTTAGTGGCTGGCTTCTTTTCTTCTTTTATCTGCAATATATTTCGCAAAATCAAACCCACCATTTTTCGGGATTCCATATGAAGGAAAATTTAACTCTTTCGTTTCTTCATCTCCATAAAAGAAATTTAGATTTAGGTTATAGTCAGTTGAATTCGAGTGCTGATGATAGTAATGCTCAATTAATTTAATATCTAATAATTCCGATTTTATAAATTGAGTTTCACAAGCCATGTTTACATATACCTCTTGTTCAAAGCAATCAAATAATCTTTCAGGTCGTCCTTTATCTATCCAATACATGGTTCTGTGTAAATATTCTTTTGTTCTTTGTGTTATTTTTTCCTCGCTCACGGATTCACTTGTCCAAAAAATTGGCGTGCAAAAATTTCTCTTTATTAGTCCATCAAACTCAAATTTATTCTTGTAATCCGTAACAGCATAGTTTGACCATGAGCCTTCGACATCATCTATTAAATTGACAGCGACTTTAAAAACCCGCTCGTCTGATCCTTCCAATTCCGAATTAATTTGTTTAAGGTATTTTCCAACCAATGCCTCTGCATCAATTGCTAATAGTGCTTCAACTTTGTTCAAAGCAAGTTCCTTTCCCATTGGATTAAAGGCAGCAATAGGCAATATCATTTCATCTTTATTTGCTCCTTGTAGTAGGTACAAATACTTGTCAAATCGCTCTTTATTTCTTGGCAATTTGTATAAGTCCAAAATCTTATCTAAGACTTTTAGAAGTTCGAATTTCATTTCTGTTACTATATTATACTTGCCACTTACACAAAGGAAGGTTGATTTAGTGCACTTCCCATTTCAAAAATAGGAATAAATTAAAAAAGGCATTAAATCAGTCTTCCATCCCGAAAGTTATCGGGAGAACAGTCTGTCCCGTCGAATGACGGGAAATCCGGTGCAAAGCTAACGCCGGAAATAGAACCATACTATTTGGAAAGGTGGTAGTAGAAATGGGAGGAAGCCGAATGCAATAGAGCACCGTATATCAAAAAAACCCATTTTCTTGGCAAATGTTGTCTTTTAACTAATCTTTGCCTTCGATTTTGGGAGGGCTTTTTTCTATACGGCTTAATGTTGTGCGTTCGGCTTATCATTTTATGTCAATGCCATTCTAAAGCCAATTGTATTATTCTTATCTTTTTTATTACATACCAAAGCATAGTCTTTATCAACCCACAATCTTTGTGTTGCCCAACTTGCCCCTTTATATAAACATTTTTCTACTGGTAATCCGGTAATGTCGTTGTCAACAAAGTGATATAAGTTCCCTAATAAGTCTGATAAATTTAGTTTGCCTGGAGGTTTAGAGAAAATGTGCTGAGTTTGATTATTGCTGTTTTGTTCAAACCAAATATAGTCATTTAATTTGTCATTAAAACCATCTTCATAATTTAAAATGCAAGCATAATTAAATTCACTTTCCTTTAAAAGCCTAAAATGCTGATTTGTCTTATTATTTAACTCATGAAGAAAGTAAACGATGTCATGGTAACTAATATTTTCAATTGGCTTATTTTCCCCTTTAAACTTTGAAGGATTTGTCGTCATGATATCCTCCCATAATTTTTGAGTAGTCAATGTTTCACAAATCCAAATGTCTTTTTCTATGCATATGCTTATTTTTTCTTTTTTTCGTTTAATAAACTGATTTCTGTGTGGTTTTAGAGACCAGTCTATTTCATAATTAATCTGACCATAAGGTAGCTTATGAAAATTTAAAATATTGTCTTTTATTATTATTCTTTGCATTTAGAATGTCTTTGCAAGCTGACGAATAACGGCCCGGCTAAACGGCGTAGCCAGCTTTTGTTGGCTATGAACGTTTTAGCCATTGTTGAGTGGCAGTATTCATTTTACTTCTAATTTATTCAATATCAACTCTTCTTCAGTTCGTAAAATCATATATATTCCACCGATTAATATAAATGAGAAAAATATTGTAGTTGGAATTACTGAGTTCCAATCGATTCCATTAGTCTCTTCAATTTTAGATACTTCATCCATTGATTGTTTTAGCTCGCCTGCACCAAAACTGAAATTAATTAAAGCGTGAACAATACATGGTATTAAAATATTTTCTGTTCGTATCATTAATCCACAAAAAAACACTCCAATTGAAGTTGCAAAGAAGACCTGGGATGCAATTCCACTAAGGTTTTCTGGTCGACTATGTAGGTTGACCAAATGTATCAACCCGAATATTAAACTTGATAAAACCGCACTCATCATAATTGGTCGCTTAGTTTTTTTAAAGGATTTAATAAACAATGGAAAAATCGTACCTCGAAATGCAAGTTCTTCTACAATCCCGACCGCAACTGTTGATGTAGCAAACAAAATTAATAATGGTATTCGTGTGTTTATGTAAATATTCCAATTTTGGAATAAGCCCATCATTATAAAAGCAGTTACAACAACAAGTGCCTGAGCGTTATTCCATTTTTTCCAATTGTTTAATCCTGTAAAATTTATTTGCCTGAATCTCTTTATTAGGATGAATACAACGACAATTAATATTGTTCTAATTATTATACTTGAAATCTGTTTAGCTATTTGCTCCTCGAACAGGTTTATAGACAAATATTCTCTTAGTGGTTTTTCTAACCACAGAAAGGATAAGAATCCAATGAGAACTACTATTGCTATTTTTATTTCTTTTTTCATTTTTATTACCACCAACATTTATAAAAGTATCCGACAGCCATCAAAAAAAGATTGAACTGTGGTGGGTGCTGGGCTGGCTGGCGGTATAGAGAGGCTGTGCTCTCCATAAATACTTTGCGCC
>CAYNIG010000330.1:0-5622 GCA_964396995.1 uncultured Saprospiraceae bacterium
ATAACCCCAAAAAATTCATTTGAAATGAATTTTTTATCCTCCGGATTGACGAAGAAATTGAAAATCAATTTCTTGTCAGGGTTATCCTGACATTGAGTATGAATGAATTCCTTCCATTTGACAACTTTCATAATTCATTCATACTGAATCGTCAGATTGTTCATTAGAAAATTCTAATGAACAATCTCGGATAAAAATTAAAAATCTGGATATTTCACCAATCGGTGAAGTGCTCTAAGTTTTATCAAATACGAAATCATTTATCATTATTTAAAACCCAATAATAATACATTTATATATTTGCACCGCAAACCTTTTTATATGCATAAGATCCGACATTTCGGTTTCTTCGTACATTATAAGTAATCAAACAAAATAACCACATAAACATGAAAAAATTAGTACTACACTTTGTTCTCGCACTTTGCATAAGTGCCTCAGTTTCAGCGCAACTATCGGTTATAGCTGATTCACTTGCCTCTCCAATCGGCATCAAAGCTGATCAGTGGGGTAATGTATGGGTTGCCAGCGTAGGTACAGGTAATGATGATGCTTCGATTTGTATGATTGCCAGAAATGGTGAAAAATTCACCGTAATTAAAGATTTGCCTTCCAAGCTTAACCCTGCAGCTGGTGATGTAGTAGGTCCATGGCGTGCTATTCCAATGACTTATGGCAAAATGGCCGTACTTATTGGAGGTAATCCGACGCTGGGACCAGATTTTGGTAAATTATTATTTTTTAACCTGGCCAACTACCAGCCGGGTGATGAAGCCAAAACCATAGATGACACCACCCATTCATTTCAGGTAGGTGCGTTTGGATTAGCCACCTCTACCAATAATGATTCCGATCCATTTAGTGCAGTACAAGATGAAGACGGACATTGGTATATCACGGATGCCGGCGCCAATACCATACTCAAAGTAAGCCGAAATGGAAAAGAAATGTCTGTATTCACTACTTTTGATCCAATACCTAATCCTACTCCGGTAGGACCTCCAGTGATAGATGCAGTACCTACAGGCATAGTTGCATTGCCAAAATATGGGGGATTCCTGGTGACTACCCTTACCGGATTCCCATTTTTAGATGGACAAGCAACCATATATAAAGTCGATCGCAACGGAAATAAATCAGTATATGCCAGCGGACTGACCTTGCTGACGGATATCGATATGGACAAGAATAATACGGTCTATGTAAACCAATTTGGAACTTTTTCATTGGCCAATGGATTCAATTTTGGATCAGGTCAGGTGATTCGGCTCAGATATGGTAAAGTTGTAGATACTATCGTTACTGGACACGGGCCAGGTTCAGGTTTGTCTGTGTTTGATGGTAGAAAACTGTATGTAACCAATCTGTTTTTGGGATCAGCTTCAGTTACAGTAGTGCCAAGCGAATCTGTGGAAGCTCGTGAGTTGGTAACACCTGCTTTTAGTATTAGTCTGGCTCCCAATCCAGCTACCGAAAGAGTAAATATCAAATGGGAGAAAGTCCATACCGGAGCCAATATAAAATTAGTACTCTCCGATCTTTCTGGTAAAATACTGTATCAGAAGAATAATATAGATGGTATCTGGCCACAGCATCAGATCGATGTATCCAGGTTCCAGGCGGGTACCTATGTATTGACTATGAATGTAAATGGACAAATCGTATCTAAAAATATCAATATTATAAGATAATCCACAAAGTTGTAATCCTGATTTACAAGGGATACCAGTCTGGAAAGATTTGGTATCCCTTTTTTATTTTATCTTAATTAACCACGAATTTTCACGAATGACCACGAATTAAAAATTCAATAGAAGACAATTCGAGCAAAGTCTAAGTTGTTACATACTAAAACCACAGGTGCCGTTGGCACCACAGATTGCATACACAGTTTGATTCGCGCATAGCACAAACACAGACTTCAAACAAAGATCCGTTTAATCCGTGCAATTCGTGTTCTAAAATGGCCAAAGGCCATATCTGTATTTATTATCCACGAATTACACGAATGACCACGAATTTGAGTGACGGAAAATTAATTCGCGTAAATCTGTGTAATCCGCGTTCATTCGTGTTCTAAAATGGCCAAAGGCCATATCTGTATTTATTATCCACGAATTTTCACAAATGGCCACGAATTAAAATACGGTAGTTTCAATTCGTGTAAATCCGTGAAATCCGCGCAATCCGTTTTCTAAAATGGCCGAAGGCCATATTGGTTTTTTATTATCCACGAATTTTCACGAATGACCACGAATTAAAATACGGTAGTTTCAATTCGTGTAAATCCGTGTAATCCGTGCAATTCGTGTTCTAAAATGGCCGAAGGCCATTTTCGCAACCTATATCATATGCACCACTAATCCATTTATTATCCTGGGCATCATAAGCGTACTCTTTGGTGGCAACAGTGTTTTAGTGTGCAATACCTCATTGGTGTCCAATGCTGGTAACCTGAAAATAAAATCATCAGGGTATTGATTTACCATCTGGGTATATTCTTTTTTACTGATGGTGACCTCTTCAAAAAAAACCCGTTTACTTATCGATTCATTTTTTATTTTAAAAATACCCTTAGTGATTTGATCACCAAACAAATGGGGCCAGAGGGTATTCCTATTTTTCTTCAATTTAAAAGCATAGATTCGATTTTGATGAATAAGATAAAACGCTTCTCCGGGTTCCATGGGAATTGATTTTACCTGAATCCAACTAATAGCCTTTTTCTGAATCGCCTGCAGAATGGAATGCGAAGATTGATTTTTTAATGGTCTGAGTATTCGATAAAAAGAATATACTTCCATCTGATCAGTGGTAAAATAAGCAGTAAGAATTTGATTGGTCGATCTGGGGCCGTTGACTTTGGCAACTGCAGCAAAACGGTGGTGCCCGTCTGCAATGATGGCCTTATTTTCTTTTTTAAATTGAATATTTATTTGAGCTATAGTATGCTGGTCATCTACTGACCAAAGCCGTTGCCTGGTGGAAGAGTCGGGAAAAAGTACGGATATGACCGGCTTTGCATTTTTTTTGATTTTATGTAATGTATCAGTTAATTTTTGGTTTCGGTTTATCAATACGGCCGCCGGTTTAATCATCGCCTTTCTGCTGGCCAATAATTTTTTATGTATTTTTTGTTTTTTTACTATTGTTTGTTCATGGGCTTTTATTTTCCCTTTGGTATAATCCAGGATAGAGGTAAGCGTGATTATTCCTGTGAAATATTTATTTGCTTTTTTAATCTCCAGTATAAAATAGGCAGGTGCATCCGATATCCTATGAAAAACTCCTTTTTGATACAGGGACATAAAATCTTCACGCATTTCATCATAGAAACGATGATCGAATATCACTTTGTCTGAATCAACGATATATCCACAAAAAGGGCTGATGTGCATGCCTGTTTGAGTTGTATAAAAATATTGAATTCTATATTATTTTATATCAAACGAACAGCAAATTAGAAGTCAGTTGCCTTCCCTGTTCGGTCTGGGTGATTTTGCATTTACTTCAAAAATGGGATTGTCACTATTTCTGCATCCAATAATTTTTCTCCTGCTTTGATTTGAATACGATTGCCTATGGTAGATTCATGGATCGCCACATATCCCATCCCTATTGGATATCCAAGGGTGGGAGAAGAAGTACCTGAAGTGACTTCACCTATCTCTACTCCATCGATGGATAATATCGGATAATGTTGCCTGGGCACTCTTCGGTCATTTACCTTAAATCCTACCAGTTTTGATTTTAATCCTTCTTGTTTTTCCTTCTTAAATATTTCCGATGATGAAAATGTTCCTTTGTTTAGTTTAGTTATCCAACCGAGTCCGGCTGCCAATGGAGAAGTAGTATCGTTGATATCATTACCATATAAGCAGAATCCTTTTTCCAATCGTAGGGTGTCACGGGCACCCAGCCCGATAGGCAATATATCGTAGGGGGCACCGGCTTCAAATATTTTATTCCAAATGGGTATTGCATGATGTTGATCAAAATACAATTCATATCCACCGGATCCGGTATATCCTGTAGCCGAGATCAATACATTATCAACTCCGGCCAATTTACCTTTTGTGAAAGTATAATATGCGAGTTCATTTAATCTAATATCCGTAAGTGATTGCAAGGTATCAGTTGCCATTGGGCCTTGTACCGCAAGTAAAGTGGTCTGATCAGAAATATTGATTACCCTGGTATCGAATGTATTATGACTATTTACCCAATTCCAGTCTTTTTCTATATTCCCCGCATTCACCACCAGCATATAGGCTTTTTCACCTGCTGCACATTGATCTTCATCCAATCGGTATACCAGCAGGTCATCTACTATGCCCCCCTGCTCATTAGGCATACAACTATATTGTGCCTGCCCGATATTTAATTTGGAAACATCATTGGTCGTAATGGATTGAATCAGATCCAGCGCTTCCTTCCCTTTCACAATGAATTCTCCCATATGGGATACATCAAATACGCCTACTTTATTACGTACCCGATGATGTTCCTCCGTGATTCCTTTTGGGTAGTAAATGGGCATATTAAATCCGGCAAATTCGGCCATGCGTGCTCCCAGGCTTTTGTGTATGGGAGCCAATGCGAGTTCTTTCATTAAAGTATATTGAATAATTTTTTTGAGTTTTACAAATATCGGATAATAGTTACGTAAGAAGAAACATAATTAATTTTTTTATGATTTACTCTATGATTTTAGTCTGTGGGTAGGTGAGCAGGTCACATTCCTTCAAATAATTTGGCAACTGCAAAAGCGGCCCCTGCTGCTAACGCACCGATAGACATCACTTTTAATGCACCTTGCAAGGGAGATACCCCAGTAATTTTACTCTTAAAATAACCAAATAGAAACAGACATATTAAGGTAGCCACCACAGAATACTTTAATGCATCACCTGCATCCTCAATAAAAAAATAAGGGCTCAGCGGGATGATCCCTCCGGCTATGTATGCCAGACCTATATTTAATGCACTTTTGGTTGCTCTTCGGGGATCGGGCTCGTCCAGCCCCAGTTCATATTTCATCATGAATTGTACCCATTTGTCCGGATCCTGAGCTATCTGGTTGGTGGCAGCATTTTGTATTTCCTCACTTAGTCCCAGGTGAGCAAAAAACTCTTTGGTCTCCTCGATTTCCCTGTGACGGAGATGTTCTATTTCGTAATATTCCCTTTTGAGTTCACTTTGGTAATGATCCTGCGAAGTCTTTCCAGCCAGGTATCCGCCTAATCCCATGGCAATCGATCCTGCTGCTATTTCCGCTATACCTGCGATCATTACTATATTACTTGAATCCACGGCACCACTGAGTCCTGCTGCCAGAGCAAATGGTACAGTGAGTCCATCGCTCATACCGATCACGATATCAGCCAGAGACTGAGAACTTTTGAGGTGACTCTCGATATGCGGATCATGATGCAAATGAGTATCCATGATTACAAATGTAGTGAATAGAGTGAACTGAGACTAGTGCTTTTCCTGCTCTGCATCAGAATTATAAGATTCCAAACTCATCCGCATATTTTACAGTTCCACTTATACCTTTAAGTCCGCCAGCAATTAATTCTATTCCCATGAATGCATTAGTGGGAATTTCAAAAGGCGCTT
>CAYNIG010000331.1:0-5621 GCA_964396995.1 uncultured Saprospiraceae bacterium
CTTTTAATATTATTGAGATAAAATCATTGGTATTATTTTTTTGCCTGGTTTCCATAGCCACTTCCAATTTTTTCATCAAAGCACATTTTCCTTTACAGGCCAGTTCCGGCTTATTCTTGTTGACACATAATACTTCCGAATAGTATTGCTTATTTAATTCAAAAGAAATGACTACCGACAGCATGCTTACTGACTTTGCCAAAATGAGCGGTATCAAAATGAAAGACAATATTTGCTTGTGCAACTGCATTTAAACAATGCAAAACTAATTATTTTATTTTTCTATCTGAAAAATACTTTTAATTCCGGGTTCTAAGCCCCAGTCCTGATTTTCTAACTTTTAAGGGTACCTGTCTTTCCCCTGATGATAACATTTCAAGTCAATCCCGCAATCACTGACCATTTACCGGTTTCACTTCATTTTTGGAATGGAAAGGGTAATTGGTAGCTTGCTTTGAGCAAAAGATTTAGGATTGATCCGGATGCCGGCAATTCTGAGTTCAGTCTAAGCAGCCAATGATGCAAGAGTACCATTCTTTACCAGAAACTGGAAGATATGCATCGCTTTGGGAGGCCTACCAGTGAACGCAGGAGAAATCGGATGACTTATCCGTGGAGAGAACGAAATAATAACAACATTACTCCTGCAGATCCACCATTTTAAAAAACAGTTATCTTAAAATACAAAGCCGAATTCATTTTTTACAGGGATGAAATCGGCTTTTTCTTTGGTGTATAGTCCAACTATAATTTGATCAACTTATGAGACTTTAATTCTTCTTCAGAAACAATGGTGAGGATATAAGTACCCGCACCAATCCCTGGCAATGAAAGCTGCTGTACAGCTTGGCTTCGCAGTACTCCCGTCCTGATAGATTTACCAAATGAATCATACAAAACCCAGGTAACCGGCTTATCATAGGGTAGAGGCATCTGCAAGTTCACTTCCTGGTCAAAGATAGTAGGAAAGACCACGATATCCTCTACAGGCACAAAGACGGAAACTGTGTGATACGTGGTATGCTGACCATCCAGGTCTACTTGCGTCAGGCGATAATAGTTTATCCCTTTATTGGCTTTGTAGTCAGTATACGAATAGTCATGCTTCCCGTCGGTAGTACCATGCCCATAGATGGTGGCAATCTCTTTAAAATCGGACCCCGTTGTACTCCGTTCCAGTGAATAATACGCGTTGTTGAGCTCAGACATAGTGGTCCATTCCACCAATGGTGTTTTATGAAACAACCGGACATCAAAGGAAGTCAGTTGAATTGGTAGGTTGATGCATCCGGAATTTCCTGAAATGACTTCATAGGCTATAAAGGCTATTTCTTCTTCCTGCGATGGCAGGGAGGCTGTATTATTATTAGCATCGATGGTTTTGATGGTTAAATACCTCGTGTCGGCGTTATTATTATATATGCAACCCGATCCCGTGGGCAGAATATTGGGAGGAGAATTGGATGTGCCAGCCCCTGTAAACAGCCTGCTATCATATACCTGGGTACCCCCGGATGTTGCAGAGGCAAATAAACCAATTCCTTCTTCACCTTCAAATGGAGCAGTACCGCCATTGTCAGAGCATACCGGCTCACCAGCGTTAGCTCCTATTTTGTAGGACAAACGTGATCCGGCTGGTACAGTAATTACAGGAGTAGAGATCGTGCCTGAAGGTAATGCAGAACAACCGGTTTCAGCTCCAGAACCACCTCCTCCTATAGTTTCCAATGTTTTAGATGCTTCCCAATAAAAGGTTACCGTGACAATGACCCTGCCATTGGCTCCTGCTTTGGATGTACCTGCATCATCACCTTTACCGCCCCCACCGCCACCAGGAGCATTTCCAGGATTGGCATCTGGGGTGCCATCCTCATCACCTCCGCGCCCACCAGCTCCTTCGCCAGTGCCTCCTGCTCCACCTGCTGATCCCCCTCCGTTAGACCCCCCTGACCCATTATCTGTCGTAGTTGCAGAACCACCACCACCGCCACCACCGCCATTATCAGTTCCAGCTCCACCATTCCCTCCTGCACGTGTATAAAGACCAGATGAATTAGCTGTGGTGCCACCAGCTCCCCCCGAAGTCCCTCCAGATGCACTTCCACCTGCGGCAGTTGTAGTTGTGAATGATGCTCGAGCAAAAGATGAAAGCCCACCAGCAACACCAGCTGCTCCTCCGCTGCCAACAGTCACTGTAAAGGACCCTGAGGAAACATTAGTATAAATCCTAAAGGCAAAAGCTCCACCTCCACCCCCGCCTGACCTATCATTGGCATTTGTTCCTCCTCCTCCGCCAGCACCCCAAACTTGCACATTGATATTGGCAGAATAACCAGTTGGAATGGTGTAAGTACCGCTTGAATTAAAAGTATCGGAAACAGGTTGAGCATAGATCAAAACCGGCAGGAATAAAAAACAAATTAAAAACCTGCTTTCGGTAAAAAATGAAAATAATCTGAAGGTGTATAATGGAGTCATAAGTGAATAATTTTGTTGTTAAAAACAATAAACACAACTAAAGGTTTTATCGGGTATTCAAATATAACTTAAAGTAATCAGTTTATTGAACTAAAATAGTCTTTTGCAAGACCCTTTCAAAACGGATGCCGGTCAGATTTCTCCGATTGAGATTGAATTTTTATGTCCCAAAGCAACATTATGACATTATTTTTTCAATCGTTAAATGCATTGGCTAATTGGAAGACATTTCATTACCATTAAAAATAGACTTACTAAAAAATGTTGTGCAGATTGTTTTCAAGTCAAATCCATTTCAGAGGAGAGAATAATTAGAAAACCGGGGGCATTAAGTATAGAAGAATTGAATGAGGTAAAATTGTATTGATAAAATTGATGGATTGATCTATGGAATGATTGAACATCAAGTCAACTTATTTATTTACTCAACTGTGCTATGATGGATCTGAAATTTTCTAAACCCGCTTCGAGGTTTTCAATTCTTTCCATTCTGCACGGAAAATTGGAAATGAACCATATTTTTTATACTTATATTATTATTCCCATTTTATTAAAGTCTATCCATCATCTGATTACATAATTATAATTGTTATATAAAACATTTCCATTTCATTCTTATATCCATTCTATCCCTTTCCAATCCCATCTATATCCCTATCTTTGCCGATTCATAGAAAATAGATATGGCAGCACAAGACGATGTATTTAAAAAGATTGTATCTCACTGTAAAGAATATGGATTTGTATTTCCGGCATCGGAGATATACGATGGCCCCGGAGCAGTATACGATTACGGACCATATGGCTCACAGCTTAGAAACCACATCAAAGAATATTGGTGGAAAGCCATGGTACAAATGCACGAAAACATTGTAGGCATAGATGCAGCTATATTTATGCATCCTACTACCTGGAAAGCATCGGGTCACGTAGATGCATTCAATGATCCTTTAGTAGATAATAAAGATTCTAAGAAAAGATATCGTGCCGATGTATTGATAGAAGACTATATCGCCAAACTCGAAGAGAAAATAAATAAAGAAGCGGAGAAAGGCCGTAAAAAATTTGGAGAAGCTTTCGATGAAACCCAGTTTAAAGCTACACACCCTCAAGCTTCTAAATGGAATGCTCAGGCTGTCCAGGTCAATGACAGATTGCAAGCAGCTATGCGTGACAAAGACATGGCTGCATTAAAACAAATAATTGAAGACTGTGAAATAGCCGATCCTGAAAGTGGCTCCCGAAACTGGACCGAAGTAAGGCAATTTAACCTGATGTTCAGTACCCAGCTTGGAAATATAGCCGGTGAAGAAGGAAAACTCTATCTGCGACCTGAAACGGCACAAGGTATATTCGTAAACTTTTTAAATGTACAAAAGACTACCCGCCAAAAACTGCCATTTGGTATTGCCCAAATAGGTAAAGCTTTTAGAAATGAAATCGTTGCCAGGCAGTTTATATTCCGCATGCGTGAATTTGAACAGATGGAAATGCAGTTCTTTATCCAGCCGGGTACGGAAATGAAATGGTATAACTATTGGAAACAGATGCGATTGTCCTGGCATAAAGCCATCGGTTCGCCGGAAGACAAATTGCGCTTTCACGATCATGAAAACCTGGCGCACTATGCCAATGCCGCTGTAGATATTCAATTTGAATTTCCATTCGGATTCAAAGAAATAGAGGGCATACATAGTCGCACTGATTTTGATTTGAGTCAACATCAGAAATACAGCGGTAAAAAAATGCAATATTTCGATCCGGAAACGAATGAATCCTATGTGCCCTACGTAGTAGAAACCTCCATTGGCCTGGATAGAATGTTTTTGGCCACCATGTCCCAGGCTTATACGGAAGACATAGTGCCTGATGCAGATGGAAAAGAAAGCAGTCGCGTAGTTTTAAAACTGCACCCTGCCCTCGCACCGGTAAAATGTGCCATATTACCATTACTTAAAAACGATGACCGGCTCACTTCAAAAGCCGAAGCCATTTTCAATGAATTGAAATTTTCTTTTAATTGCCAGTACGATGAAAAAGATGCTATCGGTCGCCGTTACCGAAGGCAAGATGCAATTGGCACTCCCTATTGTGTGACTATAGATCATGAGACCCTGGAAAATAATACGGTAACGATAAGGGACAGGGATACTTTAAAGCAGGATAGAGTAGAGATCTCTGCCTTAGCTAAGATCATTGCAGATAAAGTGGATATCAATAATGTATTGAGAAAACTGGGGTAGATGTACAATGTACGAATTACAATGTACAATGTACGAATTACAATGTACAATGTACGAATTACAATGTACGAATTACGATGTACGAATTACGATGTATGATGTACGATGTATGATGTACGATGTATGATGTACGATGTATGTATTGCGATGTACGAATTACGATGTACGATTCTTTCGAATCGTGTATTTATTTAACTTGTACAACATGCTATCGCTGCGAACTTCAGAAAAATCAGACTTTCACGGCCTGCCTTGCAAATAATTTCCACACTCCGCCTTCTTTTATCCACACAAATAATACTTTTAGATTGAGGGTGGCAGGAGTACCATTATTTAATAATTCACCACTGAGGATGTTGCGTACATAAGCTACCTCTCCTTTTATAGTGATGTCCTGATCTTTGGTTTCCAGCTTTGTAAAATCATTTTTACCACTTACTATAGTATTTACAAATTGGGCTTTGGTATCTATTTGTCCATTGGAGTGGCCATAGGTTAGTTCTTCGGCAGTTAGATTTCGAAGTGCTGTGGAGTCACCTACGATCATGGCATTTACCAGAGATTTCATGGATAGCTCCAGGGTCTGTACATCCAGATTAAGTTGGCGCAGATATTGCAAATGCTGTGGTAGCTGTACAGCGGCACGGGAAGATTCGTCTTCTATCAGATGATACCGGATGCCTATTTCTTTTGCGGCTTTCATTACCTCGGCTATGTTTACATCACCGGTTCCCAATACCACATTGCGTTCTTTGTCTTGTCTGCCATTCTGATTATCTACGGAACCGATCATCCGATCCTTGAGATGAGTGAGCTTAAATCGGTTGGGATATTTTCGCATGATGGCTGCAGGGTTTTGACCGGGATTGCGGATCCAGAATACATCCATTTCATAATTGA
>CAYNIG010000332.1:0-5621 GCA_964396995.1 uncultured Saprospiraceae bacterium
TTCAATAAATCAATAGGCGTCAATATTTTATGATTTCCCCAGCAGACCCTAAATAGTTCTGTATCCTGAAAATACCAAACAGGTAAAGATCTAAGAATGTAGGCTTAAGCAGAAATCGGTATAATTCCTGGGTTCCAAATTAGCAAAAAGTAAAATTCGAAAAGGGATGTATTAGGGTACCCGGAATCTGCTATTGATTACTTCTTCCAGGGAAGGTCATTTACTTTTTTAGCTGCTCTTTCTCCTAAATCCATACCCTCATCGGCATCCATCCTGTAATGAACTCCCAAATATATTCTGGAAAGAGCATTTTCTTCAGCCATTTCATTGAATGATTGGAATGTCCGTGGAACACCATTGAACTCGGTTCTTAATTCATGACTTTTATCGGTCATACCATAATCTTCGCCAAACACAGAGTTTAGTATTTTGGCTGCTGATGATCCAAATCCTGCATGACCAGATGGGTAGGCTGGAAAGGGTGGGGTAATGCCATCAAGTCCATTCACCGTATTGTTTAATGTAGGTCTCCAATTGGGATCTATAAGTCTGTTGATATAACTTACCGGTCTTTCAATATTAAAGGTATATTTAGTATTCCAGATGGCAATGGCAGCATCGGACATCGCCATACCCAACTTTGCATAAAGGAATACAGCAGTTTCCAGGTCAGTCTTTTCAGCTTCTACCACCTGGTTTGCTACAGAAATCCATCTGGCGCTGGGTTCAAATGTCTGTTCAAATATATCATCTGACCAAAATTCACCAATCCATTGACGGTTAAAGACTTGGGGAGTAGTCATGGAATAAACCTCCAATGCTTGTACATACATTGGTGATTTGGGATCTTCACTATACTCACCAATCCAATATTCAAAAGGTCTACCTAATAACTCATTTTTCGAAAGAGCAAAAGGTCTTACTTTGCCCCAATAAGGGAATAAAGCCCTGCTGAAATCCGGTGCCGTTGGTTGCCATTTACCAGGTCCTTTAGGAGGATTATAATCTGCCGGTTGAGGATTTTTAAATCCATTATGCCCCAGATCGTCTGTCGCTGACCATCTGTAAAACTCTTCTGCCACTTGAATACCCCGGTCTTTCGAGCGATCCATTATGTCTTTCGCAATTTTCAGTCCATTTAATGTAGAAAATCTTTTTTCCAATTCATCCATTCTTTGTGTATAGATAGGCGCCACATTGGGGTAGAATTTTTTAAATAAATGATAGTAGGTAACATTTAATACAGTTGGCCAATGATATTCTTTGTTTTTATCTAATGCGGGTACATTTAATTCAGTGTAGAGGTCATCAAGTGATTTATATGAAGGCATACCCGGCACTACAGCTTCGTACGCCGCTAAGCCTACATAGCCTAACATTCGGGCAGCTGCAGGAGGGCGGTACCCCGGGGAAAACCGATCCACCTCCAAAAATAATTTATACCATTGCACTGATACATCGGCATCAAATGATTTGACTGGTGCAATTTTACCCAATTCTTCAGGGTCATCTTCATGATTAGTTACACAGGAAGAAACTATTACTGAACAGATCAGAAAAAAAGTTAAATAACTTAAAATCTTTGAATGCATATGATTTCGTAGGTTCTTGTAGTAATTATTTTGTCTTAGCTTCTGGTTTTCACCATTTTAGCCTCACAAATCTAATCAAAGAAAACTAAATAAATAGATTTTGATTTTCCTTTTTTTAAAATTAACAATTCTGCAGCCTAAAATAAACAGGTTACTGACGGTGGTCAGGCATTCAACGTTTTTTTCTGATCAATTTATCGTAGAAAGTAGTTTCCTGCCCCAAGACTAAAAGCAAACTCAACCAAATTGGAATGCAAGTGAGGGGCATTTTTTGAATATTAAAGGGAAATATTAAAATAAGAATTAATATCAAAACAAAATAGATGGTACTTAAAGCTTTTAAAAACCTTCCCGGTATGACTTTTTTTCTAAAAGGATACAACAATAGCAGAGGATTTGCCCAGATAAAATGCAGGTTGTTTTTTGTTGAAATATGATCTGAAAGAAACCATAGGAAGAAGATAATACAGCCTGCGATGCCGGTGGCTAAAATTAAACTGGTATTCCAGATTTTAGCTTTCTTAAGAAAATTCAAAATAAGTGAAATAAGAAATAAAGCGGTGGCAGCAAATAGCGGTGAGAATGCCCTTTTACCACCATTTGACTTTACTGAAGATAAAATTTCCTGCGAATGGGTTGCCAACCAACCTGTCTTATACATGGTTGAATCATAGGCTTTCATCATTTCCAGTGGTAAAAACATGGCTTCTTTGGTTCCCGCCATCGCATCGCACGGTAACCCTAGGATGAGATCAATCCCAAATTTTGACCAGGGCTGATCACTCAGGTAATCGTGCAGATATGATCTGAATGGTTTAACTTTAAATGCCGGATAGTGCAATGAATCTGCAAACTGATGTTGAATCATGTCCCTTATTCTAGTGGAGCAATTGTCCCAGAAGAAGTCATATTTGTAGGCTCGGTTTTCGGGCAATGCATTTATTTTAAGATCAGCATACAACTTATATTTTTGAGCAGTATTCAATGAAAATATCTGTTCAAAAACAGACCTGTTTTCTACCGTGTATTCATACATAAACCGGTCAAATGTGCTTACAGTAAGGTAATAGTTTAATTTGCCTTGCAAAAATTTCAAATAAAAATTTTTATCATTAAAATGAAAGGTGCCATAATTGTACACCAGGTCTTGACCGGTAGTAAAATTTTTTATTCTGAGAGCACTATGACCAAAGGTAGAATACAATTCGACTCCCGGGCTGCAGGATAAGAGGGAAATTTCTATGCTGTCCTGAGCATAGCAAAACTGAGGTCTGATACTGACCAATAGGCTAAAGAGTGCACTTACCCAAAACGCTTTAACCATAAATTTCAAAATTAACTTTTAATATCAAATTAAAATGGAAGGCCAGGAGAATTTTCTTCCACTTCATATGATGAATACAGATTACGGTTTTGCTAGTTTTTTGATGGTTATTGGATCTATTGCTTTTGATTTGATCAGTTCATTTAAAGCCGGTACCTCCTTGTTTAAGAGGTCTTGCCATTTAAATACGTTTTCATTGATTTTGGTAACCATCTCTGTTTGTACTGTATAACTGCTTAGAGTGGGAGGAAAATCGCCTTTGTTGGAGATAGAATTTAAATAGGCTAACTTATTATTTAGCCTTACCGGAAAATTTAATGGATCCTGATTGCTCCTGTTTTTAGTTTGATATAAAGATTCTTCCAAAACAGTCATCGATGAGTCGATGGTTTTTATACGCATTAAAACATCTCTCATGTTTGGGTCATCCTTTATTTTTTCCTTATATGTTGAAAGTTGGGTACGCAATGCACGTATGTCAGTGATGGTTTGGTGGGTTTCGGTCAGTTTTTGATTGTTCTGATTGATGAAATCTACTTGTTTTTGAATGTCTTCTGCAGAACGGGTGCTGTTTGGGTTTTGTAAAACCTTAAAAGTACTCATCACACTGCCTTTTTTGGTATTTAACTTTACCTGGTAATCACCTGGGGCTGCCATAGGGCCTACTAGTGATCCTGCCCACATTACTAACCCATCAAACCCTTTTGCATTGGGATATCGGAGATTCCAATTGAATTTATTAGAACCTTTTTTTACAGATAATCCTTCTTCACCTTCTTTAGGGTTTGTAGAGAAGGATTTTATTAGTTTTCCACTGGCTTCATGCACGGTGAGCGTGATTGTGTCGTTTTTGCCGGGAGAGTCCGGCAGATAAAATGAAAACAAAGCACCGCCAGGGTGATTTATTCCGTTCAAAAGTGAATTTCCTCCTCTGAAAAATCCACCAACCCCTCCCATCCGGTAGGCATCCAGCGGTTTAAATAAATAAATATCGGCTTTTGAGATTTCCGTTTTATATTGATGCAATGGACTCAAATCATCTATAATCCACAAAGATCTACCCTGTGTAGCTACTATGAGATTATCATTTTTGATCGTGAGGTCGGTAATGGGTACGATCGGCAGATTGAGTTGGAATGAAGACCAGGAATTGCCATCATCCATCGATATATACATTCCCGTTTCCGTACCTGTATACAATAACCCTTTCCTTTTAGGATCGGCTCTTACCACCCTGGTAAAATGTTCATCCTTGATTCCGTTGGTTATTTTTTTCCATGTTTTTCCATAATCGTCTGTCTTAAAAATATAAGGTGCAAAGTCACCTTGTTTGTATCCGGTTGCCGCAAAATAGCACCCACCATCTGTGTGTGGATCAGGTTCGATACTATTTATCATTGTCCATTTAGGCATTTGTGGTGGAGTCACATTAGTCCAGTTTTTGCCACCATCCCGCGTCATGTGCATCAAACCATCATCTGATCCAGCCCAAATTAAATCTTTTACCCGAGGCGATTCAGCCGCAGCAAAAATAGTGCAATAGTATTCAACACTGGTATTGTCTTTGGTGATTGGCCCCCCACTGGGTCCCAATTTAGATTTATCGTTAGTGGTGAGGTCTGGACTAATCAATTCCCAAGACTGTCCACCATCATAAGTCACATGTAAATGATTGGATGCTGCATAGAGTTTTTTCGGATTATGTGGCGAGAAGAATATAGGAAAGTTCCATTGAAACCTATAGGTAGCGCCTTCCGCTCCATGGCCCATGGGATTGTCAGGATGGACATCAACACTTCGCTCTATTTTTTTACTATGGTCTGTTCGCTCGAGTAATCCATCATAACTGCCACCGTACACTATATCATTATTTAATGGATCTACAGCCAGGTGACCAGATTCACCACCAGCCGATGGCTCCCAGTCATTAGTAGTTATGGAAGCACCTTCTGTTCTATGATAGATTCGCAATGTGCTGTTATCCTGTTGGGCTACATAAATACGGTATGGAAAAGCATTGTCGGTAGTTACTCTGTAAAATTGCGCAGTGGGTTGATTTTCATAGGTAGACCATGATTCACCTCCATCGTTTGATACCTGGCCGCCACCATCATCTGCAATTATCATTCTCTGATTGTTTTCAGGTGCAATCCAAAGATCGTGGTGATCTCCGTGATTGGCATTCATACTGGTAAAGGTTTTACCACCATCTTTTGATTTGTGGTAAGCGACATTCAACACGTACACCATATCTTTATCTTTTGTGTCTGCATAAATGCGGGAATAATACCAGGCTCTTTGTCTGAGATTTCGGTCACTACTTTGAAGAGTCCAGCTTATACCTCCATCATCTGACCTGTAGACCCCACCATTATCATTTTCAATAATTGCATATACCCGATCAGAATTTACAGGAGAAACGGTAACTCCGCTGATGCCCCATATTCCCGTTGGCAAGCCTTTGTTTGCGGAAATATTTTTCCAGGTTTCGCCGCTGTCAGTTGATTTCCAAAGGCCAGAGCCATGCCCCCCTGATTCCATGCTAAATGGTGTTCGTCTTATTTTCCAGGTAGAAGCATACATAATTCTCGGATTATTTGGGTCCAGGCATAAATCCACTGCTCCTACTGTGTCATTTACGAATAATACTTTTTTCCAATTTTTCCCCCCATCAGTGCTTTTAAAAACACCTCTGTCAGGATGAG
>CAYNIG010000333.1:0-5619 GCA_964396995.1 uncultured Saprospiraceae bacterium
TCTACTTTTCGTTAAAAGAGTCGCAAATATATAGCTTTTATCAGAATTACAAAGTGGCTAATTCATAATAAAAATTAAAAGCCATTGCAATGTCTTTTCAAAAAGGCAGATCATCTTCAAAACTATCTCCCGCAGGTGGCGGTGAAGAAGGAAATGATTCTGCATTTCGGGATTGTTTATTCATATTTTGAGGATATACGCCACCCTGGCTATATTGTGGGTTTGATTGCTGGGAAGACGATTGGGCACGATCAGCGGCGGTGGCCGTAGTCACTTTCCATGCTTTTACATCAGTATACCACTTGCCATTATATTCCCGGCTTTCTATATCAAAGTCTACTGTTAGCATTTCACCGGGTGATAAGGTGAGGTGGGACATTTTATCTCCCCAAACAGAGACACATACTTTTTTGGGGTACTGGCCATCTGTCTCCAGCACTATTTCCTGTTTTCTCCATTCTCCATTTTTCCCTTGTCCTGTCTGAGCAGGTAATACCTGAATTAATTTCCCGGTGAATTGCATTATACTTCTAATTTTAAATGTAAAGATTAATTAATTGTTCGAACATCTCTTGTTTGCCTGATTTCAGGTGAGGTTCGCCTAATTCCAATGCCAATGATCTGAGATCGGTGAGGCTTAATTTGCCATTTTCAAAATCTTTGCCTTTGCCGGAATCAAAAGATGCATACCGGGTTTTTCTCCAATTTTCGATCGGAGACTCAGTCAATAATTTATCAGCAATCACTAATGCCCGGGCGAAAATATCCATACCATGTATATGTGCTATGAATAGATCCTCAAGATCAGTACTGTTTCTTCTGATTTTGGCATCAAAATTTACACCTCCACCTTGCAAGCCACCGGACCGCAGTATTACCAGCATAGCCTCCACGGTTTCATACAAGTTAATGGTGAATTGATCTGTATCCCAACCATTTTGATTATCTCCTCTATTGGCATCTATGCTGCCAAGCATACCTGCGTCGGCTGCTGCCTGTAATTCATGCTCAAATGTATGTCCGGAGAGTGTTGCATGATTTACTTCCACGTTTATCTTAAAGTCTTGGTCTAAGCCATGAGCCTTCAGAAATCCAATTACGGTCTCGCAGTCAAAATCGTATTGATGTTTGGTTGGTTCCATAGGCTTAGGCTCTATAAAGAAATTTCCTTTAAATCCCTGAGCACGTGCATAATCTCTGCTGATTTGAAGGAAGCGGGCTAAATGTTCTTTTTCACGGTGCATATCCGTATTTAATAATGAAAGATACCCTTCGCGACCACCCCAAAAGACATAGTTTTCACCTCCAAGTGCGATGGTTGCATCCAATGCATTTTTAACTTGTGTGGCAGCATATGTGAGTACATGGAAATCGGGATTAGTTGAAGCTCCATTCATATACCTGGGATGTGAAAACAAATTAGCAGTGCCCCACAATAATTTTACTCCTGAAGCTTCCTGTTTTTGTTTTGCATAGTCTACTATAACCTGCATTCTTTTTTCATATTCTGAAATTGAATCACCCTCATCTACCAGGTCAATATCGTGAAAGCAATAATAGTTAGCGCCTAATTTGGTAATGAATTCGAAAGCAGCATCCATTTTATGTTTGGCTCTTTCTATATCATCGTTTCCTGTATTCCAGGGCATGGGTCTGGTTGGGGCTCCGAATGGATCCGCACCCCCATTACAAAAGCTATGCCAATAGGCCACGGCAAATTTCATGTGATCTTCCATTGTTTTGCCCCGCACTACTTTTTTCGCATCATAGTGTTTAAAGGCCAATGGATTTACGGAGCCGGAGCCTTCGAACTCAATTTTATGTATTCCCTTGAAATACTCCTGATTGCCTAATGTGATTTTTGTAGCCATAATTATTTGCTTTTTTTCTTTTCTTGTATAATGATTTTAATGTTTGGAGTGCCGAGGTTTTCATTTGGATAGGCAGGTTCGGCGAGACTCAATTCAATATGGTTGGTTTGCTTAGGTATCAAAGTTGAATAAGCTACAGGTTTTTCAAACCGTATTTGATCTATCAATGAGGTGAAAAATGTTTTATACTGACCGCCGGTATTAAAATGTTTAAGGATCAAGGTATTGCTTTCATTTTGAATAGGCAGGTCTAAAAATACTACGTTGGGATCAGGCTGAGTATATCCGGAGGAATACATCAGTTTACCATTAAAATAAGCCATAAAAGCATCATCAGCACCCACAGCCACGATTTGATTAATTGGCATTGATCCCAATATATTGATCAAATAATAACATGCCGATCCGCTATCGAGTTGAAAGCTTACCATTTTTCCGGCATTGGAATTGGGTATTTCAGTCCACAATTTTTTATCAGGTCCCCAGGGCTCACCCGGCACAGCCCAATTCAATGGGCCTTTATGTGAAGTCATACTCAATCCTTTGTATGGCCCCTGAAAATATACCGCACTCGGAATTCCTTTATTTTCGTTCTGTATCTGCGAAAAAGTTTTATATTTATTGAGATCCAGTTTCTCTTCATGGCCATTGACTGTCAGTTTTATAATTTTATTTTTTTCTTGCTGCGTATAAAATAATGTGATTTCATATTCCATTTCTTTAGGAGCAGCAATATCCCATGCATATTTGGTTACACTTGGTACCGAGGTATAATAATTACTACCGTCCATCCCATAACTGATGTTGGCATTGGATACCGCCAGTTCGTATTTGTTGTTTGCACTGGCATATACTTGTCGTGCAGGAATCATATCTAATTCACCACGGTAACTAATCCTGAATATCGTTGTCGGTTCAAAACTAAGAGGAATGATACCCAGATCAAAACTTAGTGTGACTCCGGTAATAGTGGCTGTCAGGTTCTCGTAAGGAGCAGTAATTTTTGTTGCTGCAGAAAGCTGATTATTGATTCCATATAATAATAACCTGCCTTCATCGGGTGTGCTAGTCACCAACATATAGATATTTGGTGCTTTATGAACTATGCCGCCCCAGCTTTTTATTCCACCCGGGAAGGGTCTCGTGCCTAAAATAGCATCACCATTATCGCCATTCAACCAGTCTCCGATCTTTTCAATGACCTGTTTCTCAAAGTCAACAATGGAACCATCCCCTTTAGGGCCGATATTTAATGTATAGTTTCCACCCCGTATTACGGTATGAATAATCCTGTTTAATTGTTCCTTGACTTTCGCATTGACATCACCGGCTCTTTGCCATGATCGATAACCCCAGGTATCCGTAAAAATAGAATTCACGGTTTGCCAGGGCTGTTCTATTTTAAATTCATCAGGAAGTTCGTTGTCAGCCAATACATTAAAATCACCCTGGCCGTTGCCAATTCTGCCACCAATCATACAATCCGGCTGAATATCTTTTACCAGGCTTCTTATTTCTTTACTTTGTTCTTTGGTAAGGCTTCCCATATCAAACCACAATTCAGATATATCCCCATAGTTTGTGAGTAATTCCCGCACCTGGTTTAAATTATTTTGGTGCAGGGCTGGAAGAACTGGATCCGCATTGTGATCAGAAGGGATGGTAGCCCCTTCTTTTGCATTCCAATCAATGAGGGAAAAATAAACACCAAATCGTATACCACCGCGCCTACATGCATCAGCCAGATCTTTGATCAGGTCTTTTTTATATGGTGTAGATTGGGTAATAGTAAAATCGGAATATTTTGAATCAAACAGACAAAAACCATCGTGATGTTTGGCAGTGATCACTATTGATCTGAATCCACCTCTTTTGGCCAGCGCTACTAATGAATCACTACTCCAGTTGACAGGATTAAATGCAGCAGCCGCTGCTCTATATTCCGAATTGGGAACAGGAGCATGGGCCATGATCTGTTCACTATATCCTTTTGTTATATTCTGCCCGTTATAAACCCCTCCGAAATAAGAGTACAAGCCAAAGTGAATCATCATAGCCATTCTGTTATCCCGCCATATTTTCATTGCAGTAGACTCCCCGCTTCCGGCAGATTCTGCTATACCGCTGGAGGTTTCTTTTTTACAAGAAAACAGGGATATGATCGCTATTGATAATATTAAAAATTTATTCATGGCTTCATTTGATACTGCTTAAAATAAAATCCAGATAAGCCTTCCAATTATGATATTTTTCGGTCAGCTTATTGTGCTCCTGTTTATCAGGTGATATTTCCTCTATCTTTTGCAAAAAGGTAAATGCATTTTCCATCGTATAATGTCCTGAACCTATCCCGGCACCTCTTGCAGCACCAGTAGCACCATCTGTATCATAAAATTCAAGTGGGATATTGAGTAGACTACTAAACATTTGTCGGAATAGTGGACTCAGAAACATATTTGCCCTGCCGGCTTTGATGGTTTTGGGATTTAATCCATTCGATTTCATAATCTCAGTGCCGTAATGCAAGGCAAACACAATACCTTCCTGTACAGCCCGAATAAAATGACCCGGGTGGTGTCTATTAAAATCCAATCCTGCAATGTGGCTTTGAATCAATTTATTCCCCAGCATTCGCTCCGCTCCATTTCCGAACGGTAAAAACAGAAGGCCCTCAGAAGAATTGACTTCTGATGCCAGGGCATTCAATTTTTCGTAGGATGCTTCTCCTCCGAGGCTAGCATATTTTTTTACCCAGGAATTGGCTATACCAGTCCCGTTTACACATAATAATGTCCCAATATGAGGATGATCTGAACTGTGATTTACATGTGCAAAAGCATTTACTCGGGAGTGAGGATCGGTAGTCAAATTGTCCTGAACTCCGTACACTACTCCGCTGGTTCCGGCAGTAGTGGCTATTTCACCTGGTTTATTTACATTGAGTGAAAAAGCATTATTGGGTTGATCACCGGCACGGTAACAAACTGGTGTACCCGTTTTTAATCCCAGCTCCAATGCAATATCCTGTTTAAGTTCGCCCTGTATAGAAAAGGTGGGTACTATTTTGGGGGTCCAATCGGAAGAAATAGTATAATAATCCAATAATTTATGTGAACAGGTGTTTGTTTTGAAATCCCAAAACATACCTTCACTTAAGGAGGATACGCTTGTATTTATTTCACCGGTCAATTTATAATTGATAAAATCACCGGGCAGCATAAATGCATGTATTTTTTCTGCAATTTCCGGTTCATTTTCTATCACCCATCTCAGCTTTGAAGCTGTAAAATTACCCGGACTATTGAGCAAATGACGGATACAATAATCATGACCCAAAGCATTAAATGCCTGTTCTCCTATCGACACTGATCTGCTATCACACCAGATTATGGAAGGTCGTAATACGGTACCGGTTTTATCTACGATCACCAATCCGTGCATTTGATAACTAATTCCTATAGATTTTATTTCATGTCCTGGAATACCTGTTTTGTAAAGTATTTTTTTAGTAAGCAGCTTGATGAGTGACCACCACAAATTTGGATCTTGTTCAGCCCAACCGGGATGAATTGCAGTCATGCCCATTTCCTGATCCGGGACTGAAGCCAATCCAATGGATTTTTGCGTTTCAGCATCTACTAAAGAAGCTTTGATAAATGAGCTACCTAGATCAAATCCGAGAAAATACATATTGCGGGTGCAAATGTAGGAATATTGATTGATTGCCTTACCACAATTTATTATGATC